>CAILLX010000071.1 GCA_903835185.1 uncultured bacterium
GGCTGCCAAACGAAGTGCGCGCGGTTATGTCCGCTTCTCTACCATTCGAGTAGTGATCTTTCTTCGACTCGGCAAGCTGGATTTCTCAAAAATCAACCCGTATATACAAAGTTCACCCACCTAAATTTCAATAGAGCCATAAGTCCCAATTGGAATGATGGGCATGTAAAGCGCCAGCCCCACAATTGGCGGGAGCCACAAGCGCCACGTAGTTGTCACACCGCGCAGGAGACGGATAAACCGAAAGGACATCACGTTCTGAACCAGCATGGCAAGAAGCAGCGGACAACCGAACCAGGCTGCGTACACATAAGCATTTTTGCCGATCAAGACAAAAAGATTCGTCGAAAACTTGTTCGCTAGTCCCTGGCGCCAATAGATCGGGTCATACCAGAGTGGATAAGTTCCCCCAATTGGCGTGGCAAATTCGTATATCTTTGGGTGGTCCCAAATGACTCTGGGAGCATGAGTAAAGCCAGGTCCCTCAGGAAAATACTCGCCGCAGGAATGGTCGACAAAAAGAGCATAATTATATCGACCACTTTCGCTCAAAGTGAAATACCCTGTCTTTAAAGAAATTGCTGTGACTTGAGGCACCATGAAGAAGCTGAAGCATGCTGCTGCCAGAAAGAAGTTGGCTGCATTCTGCCGTAGTCCCAGCCCGCGCACGGGTATCATGAGAAGGTACACCATAGATATCGGAGCCATGATCGCCTTTGCCAGATAGCCAAGCCCAAGAACAGCCCCCAACAGAACATAAAGTTCGCGACGAGATGGATTAGCCCTGAGTCCCATCATTATTGTCGAGGCCGTGAGCATTGCTGCTGTGACAAAATAGTCAGGTGTGTCCATGTAAACTGCACCCATGGCTAAAGACGTCCACCAGAACCAGGCGTAGAGAGCCAGGATGAGTAGCAGCGGAGAGATCTTGACGCGCGCAGTGTCACAGCGTGCGCGGATATCCCTGAGAAAGGCGCTTAAAAAACAGTTAAAAGCGACAAGCACCAGCAGAAACATGACAAAGTTGGTTGATTTAACAACGGCAGGCTCCCAGTATTGGTTGGAGTGGGTGACAAGCCTGAAGGCAGCCAGAACAATTGGATACAGAGGACAGAAGTGCGCATTTGCAAGCTCATGCCAGTCTCCACGCAAGACTGCATCAGAAAGATCCAGGTAGGTCACAACATCATCTTGAAAAACATGATCTCGATTGGCATAGCACTGTAGAGCGGCTATTGTCAGAGCAACAGTTGAACACAACAATATTAGGCAAAACTGCGCTGCGCGTCCCCGATTTGTATCCGGATCAAACACTTGCAAGACCGCACGCGAAACAGTTTGCACTTACATTCTCCTGCGTCACTTGCTCTTCCACTGCATCACCAGCCAGCTCTAACATATTAGACGACAGTCAGAGCAGTCGATGCAAATAGATTATCACTTTGCTGTGTCTCTTGGTGTAATGCGCGAGAACGACGATCGAAGAAACTCGAGCGCGAAATCTCTTGGACACAGCAAAACTTTGCCATGGGATGGGTATATCCGAATATCCATTAGCAACCAAAGAAAGCATTGGAGCAAATACATACGCGCCGTTTAGGTGTTTCGCACACTGAGCCTGCTTAGCGATTCAAGCACACTTATTTCCTTGAATCCTGCTGAGAATATATTCTGCCCCGATCCTGGCCGCCCCCCCCCAGTTGGCGATAGTCTCACTGCGCAGCGCAATGAGCTCGCTGCGCCATTTTGCCTTGCACGGTATTAATGACTGAAGCACCACCGGCAGCTCCTTCACCCGCGACGGCTCAAGGCAAACACCTATCTTCTTACGATAAGCATTCTCCAACGGTTCTATTCCAACCTGCTCCCATAGCGGATTATCTACTCGTACCGGCGTCTCCATAAAAACAACTGGGCGCTGTGTACCAAACGCAAAATCGAAAGCAATGCTGGAGTGATCGGTGATCAAGACATCAGCTTGATTCATAACTTCAAAGGTTGTCAGATCCTGTTCAATCGAAATATTGGCATGACAGGCAACAGCCTTCTCTATTTGGCGCATGCGCCTTGGATTGCGCTTCACGAGCTCCGGGTGTGGGCGCAGCCAGACATGAAACGGGCTGGTACCAAGTGCATCCAACATAGGTTCTATTAAGCTATGCATCAATGAAGACTCAGGATTAAGAGGCGCCCAAGTTGGTGCAATGACACATACTGGCTGATCATCTCTCCGGGCTGTCTGCAAGTATGTTAGATATTTACGATTGATCTGTTCCAGGAACGGATAGCCGGTAAGAATTAGTTCCTTGGGGGCAGTACCATTGAGACTTTCGCAACGGCGAATCTCGTCAATGTGAAACTGTCCTACACACAAAAGAGCGTCATAATAGTCGAATGCACCCAAGCGATATGCCTGGTGTACACTGTCGACCCCATGGAAGGCGTATACGTGGTAGGTGGCACCCGGTGCACGTTTGATACTGCCATTATTCAGGTCTGGTGCCGTAAGCACGAGCACTTTGCAGTCAAGCCGTTTGAATACAGCTGCAAGAGTATCCTTAATAAAGAACGGCTTAACCCTTTGATTATTGCCTTGGAAAATAGGATCGTCAGCTTGAGACGTGATGTAGCTGAATTGCACATCTGAATTACTGAGAATGTAGTTGATATAATCCTCATAATACCGGTAATAAAACGCACTCTCAGCATAAAATACCAAACGCCTCCATGTCCGATTCTCATCAGACAAGAAGCGATCAACTTCAGAAAGTTCCTTGACAGAATTGCTTATCGATTGAAAAATCTGCTCGAACATGCTCACCTAGAAATACTTGATTACATCAAAGCGTTCCGGTCTATAAAAGATGGCAGGCGACAAACTCCATCCTTGCTCCTCGAACATACGTTCACTAAAGAGCAAGTGATTCTTGTCGTGCGAAACGCGAGGTAAATCAGCAATCAGTACCAACTTTCTGCTGACGCGGAGCATCTCTTCAACTGCTTGCCACATATAGTCGTAATTGGGGAAATAGTGAAACACTCCGAAGGAGAATACTTTATCAAAGCATTTGTCCTTGAACGGCAGATCATTTGCTTCAGCTCTGAGCGCCGAAAAGCGATTCATTTCAATGGTCTTAGCAATCATTTCGGCCGACTTATCCACACCGACATAACGAGCACCAACATTCAGGTGTCTGGCAACAATGCCAACTGCGCAGCCAATTTCAAGCACAGTATCCTCAGGACCCAGGTCGATCACTTTGATCAGATTCTCAGCCACTTCCCTGGAATCAATCTCCAGGTGTTCAAAACCGCTCACCTCTTGATGGACATTACTGCCGCTTCTAGCCTTGCGATCCCAGACTTCACTCCAATCAAACATCATAGATTATTCTCTTGCTGCCCTCGCTCTGCCACACCTGGGAGCCAATGTCAATTTCGGATAGACACAGTTTAGCGCGTAGCTAAGCTGCTCGTTGTCGTCAATCTCGGTAAAAACCAGGTTGTCCATACGCAGAACAAAAAATTTCGCCGGCAGGTGTTCGAAAGCAAAGTCATAATGTTCAAGCCCGTTTACGTTCAAGATTCTGTCAGCAATTTTCAAGAGCTGCCTAAAGGTTCGAGCAGACAGCCTCGTAATACCGACAAGGATGCCATCTTCTGGCTTCTGCAAATAGTGGACTTCTTTGGTCATTCTCACTAAATTGTAATCCCGATCCACCTCCACAAAAACACCATCTTTCTGATTCTCGGTGCTGCTTAGCAAAACAACATTCTCATGTGGGTCCTGAATCATAGCAGTCAAACAGGAGGCATCATAAAGCACATCGGACTCGAGCAGCAGGAAATCTCCAGCAATAAGGTCCCCTAAGGACACCAACGTTTTCAAACTACCTGTTGTGGCATAATAATCATTGCGCTGAGTGACCACTTGCGGATACCTGTCTTTTAATTCATCATAGAACTCCGACTTAAAGCCGGTTCCAATAACGATCCGCTCAATACCGTGGTCAAGCAAAGCCTCTATCGAATACTCGATCAGACATTTGCCGGCAATATTCAAGAAACCTTTGGGCTTCTGAAATAGCTTCATGCGCGTGCCGGAGCCGGCTGCCAGAATGACTGCTGTCCTAATCATTGGAGCTCCAGAGCCGTCGCGCGAAGCAAGTGTTTGAGAGCAAACAAAGAACGATTCAGAGCAACATAAGCATCTGTGGAATCATAGTTGAAACAGCCAATCTGGATGAAGGCGCTCATGTAGAACTGATTGAAATAAGCACAAATCCCCTCGGCGCTCAGAGCCTGGACTATCGCCTCGACATCCTTGACTGCAAAGGTAACAACCGGACAGATCGGTTCGTTAACTACATAGTCCATCAACCCATGCGTCAGTGCAAGTGCATTGTCACAAACACTACGCCGGTGAGACTCAATATCAAATGTCGACAGTGACTGGCTGAGACTTTCAAACTGTGGTATCAGTGAGGTGTGCGGCGTCTGGTTCTTGAACCCATATTCAATATACTTCTTCAGATTGAGATAGCTGGCTCTTTCAAGCAGTTGAAGATCTTCGACAGAGTCATAGAAGATCAGTCCCATCGCCGGCAGACCACGCAATTGCTTGGACGAAGATGTAATTGCAAATCTGGCTCGCGGTAAGGCATAGAAAGGGTACGCACTAACAGCATCCACGATCAGATTAACCTGACGGAGCTGACAAAGCGTTTCCACTTCATGCAATTCATTGTACACACTCAAACTGGTTTCGAATTGCACCACGTAACAGAAATCAAAATCCTGCGTCTTCAGCTTGTTGAGGAGGCTTTCAATACTAGTCACTTCAGTAACACAATTAGTGTAGAGACCAGCGACGTGCGCAGCTCGCCTGCCGAATTCACCATTAACGAGCATAAGCAATCGGGAACTTGGCTGAAGTACCGAACAAAACACAGTCTCCACAGCGCTTGAAGCGCTGCCTTGCGTGAAAACGACGTTTCGGAAGCCGGACATGGACAGCAACCTAGAGCGCACCTCCCCATATAGAGACTCAAACTCGGGACTGCGGTGACTATATGTCAGTTCGGTACTGTAAGGCACAGACACAGGACCGGGTGAAAACAATCGACGCGCCGGAGAGTCCAGTGACTGCTTGTCTTTTCGTATCTGCATAAAGTGCCTTCTGCAGCGATGTATTATGGGAATATACTTCTCATATTCCCATTTATGATCCAATATTACGCTTTCAAGGCAATATTCTAGCACCGCCAAAACCTAATCTTCTGACTCGCGAACAGAATTTGAAAACAATGTAACTGCTAAGAGCTGCCAGCCCGATTGCATAGCACAAAACTACTGGCTGCAGGTCAATTTGCTATGAACCTGGGACACAGCAGTTGGCGGTGTGGATCTGGTAAGTCGTCGAGTCTGCAGCTCATCAGAGCATGCACCCTAGCTCGTTGACAGGCATAAGAGAGTATTGCCTCAAGCTGTCCAAGATAGTCAGCAATATACTGAGCTCGAAAACCTCGTTCAATAAACGCCTCCAACCTCAACCAGTCTTTAACGGCTGTGTGAAGAATAACTACTTGCTTTTCAATCGCATCGATCTCGGCAGCAGCGGCGTTGTCGCTCAACTTGTGCAGGTCACGCTCAATGGCGATGATCTGGGACAGAACTTCGTTGGTACTTGCCTGATCTGACAGGATATGTTTTTGTGGATCTTGCAGATAGCGGTTGACCAGAGCAGCAAAGTCGTCGATCAAGATCCGGCTGGCACGCATAGGATTTGCTTGCGGTGTCATAAGTGCCTGCCTGCGATAAGGTCCGACTTTCAACATTCCCAATTTATTCTCATCTAGATGGGCAACAGCAAACATGGTAGTACCGAGAGTGCCGATCGCTCGCGATGTATCAAGCTGCTCTACCAGACCGGCAGTATCCAGCTGGCGGATTGAAAGTCCGGGATAAACCAGCGCCTTGTCTTCAGTAGCTTCCCTTACTGATCCGGCCTTAACAGCAAGCTCACCGGGGGTGGTGACATATGTCATCGGATTGAGCGTATCGACCCAGCCGTTAGCAACCCATGTCTCCCATTCTTGCTGAATGGCGTTCAGCCGCCATCTCAGAGGCAGAGCGTAAATAGCTGCCGAAATGCGAAATCCAGGTTTCAAACGCTTCAGCGCTGTAGACGTGTCGCGGACAAAATCATTTATCTGCTGAACTTTCCAGGCCTGCCAAACCTGCCTGGTGGCATCATCCATTTTGTCTAGAGACAAACCGCTCTCTTTCTCAAAGCGCATCCTACCGGTCCAGTCATACCCCATCTCATTCCCTTTGCCGTTAAACGGATAGCGTATATAGTCGTACTGAATACCATCGACCTGATAGCGGTGAACAATCTCCATAATGAGATCTTTGGCAAACTGCCGCGCCTCCAGGCAGGAAGGATCCAGCCAGAACTCCGGCTGATTAGGCGGAAGGAAAGAGCCGCTGGCTGAAGCCAACGCCCATGTTAAGTCATGAGTCGCCAGCACAGGCCCGGGATAATCAGGATCACGACCGGCAATCGGGTTGTGCTTGATGTTGCCGACTGCAAAGACCCACACCCATGCATGCAGCTCCATGCCTCGTTTGTGCGCCTCGTTCACAGCACTACCAAGCGGATCCCAGGCAACTGTATCAGGATTCTGTAAAGTCAATTTGCTGGGATACATGGCAAAGCCAGCATTGTTTGTCTCAAAATATACTGTGTTGACACCAGCATGTTTGAGCCGGTCAAAAAGCTGCGTCAACCCGGCTGCACTTTTACACGCTACGATAGTACCCCGATCGAGCCAGACACAGCGACCTTCCACAGGTCTGACCGGCATCGATTGAGCAAACGCCATGGCAAAGTCGCACCGAGCCTGCTTTAGCTCCACATCTGCCTGATAGAACTGTCTGTTGTGATAAGCCTCATGGAACTGCTTAACATGGACAACAGCAGCATCATATTTTTCTTGAATCATCCTAAATGGCACCGACAGATCAGCCTGTTTTGCCGTTTTGATAGCTTCGTCAGTTTGCTTTGTCAAAACCTCAAGATCTTGTTGAATAGTTTGATAATCGGCAAAACTAATCTGCACTGCAGCTTGCTGTGTCACGCCAGCTGAGAGATCTTCCATGGCAGTTGCAATCAAGGAGGCATTAGTTGAGATTTCACCTTGCAATCCAGGAGCCCAACCAAAGTAGATGCACCCCTTCTGCCTGACTATGGCCCCGCCGCGCTCCTGCCCGCCACTATTCACCCACTTAGCAACACAGTGTGCTCCGGCACCGACATTCAACTCGGCTACCAGGGATCCAACTGCGAACTCATGCTTGATCGGCAACGGATCGCGCTGCCAGAGCAGAGATTCCGGTTCAGTCATAGAGAAGTGCTTGACTACCTCCACTCCGGCAAGAGAAAGCAGCACCTGTGCCCCCTGACTCGGCACTCCGCCACCATCTGTAATCAAAAGTTTGCCACCACCAGCAGTGTATTCCTTCAAAGCAAAAACAACCTCTGGCGGCAGATCTAGCAGAAGCGGCACTACGATGAGCTTGTAGCTGCCCAGTTTCGGCTTACAAGCTGCAAAATCAGAGTCCGTCAGCACATCATAACGAACATTGGCAGACTCAACTGTCTGCTGGAAAGAGAGCCAGCCGTCGTCCCAATTGCCAAGATGCTGCTCTTGATAAGCCTCTGCGTCTCTAGCACTCTTAATCAACGCCAGCGGGGAATCGGCCCGAGCCGGCGCACTACAGAAGAGGAGCACCACAATAAGTGCGAGCAGGCGGACAATGAGCAGGAGCCCCGGCGAGAAGCGCTGCTGCTCTGCTTGAGAGTGCAAAGAACACTTTTCCCCTAATGATTGTTGCCAGCGGGGAAATACTAACCTGAACGACACACTGGACTCCTCCTGCAGCGGTTATCGAGAGAGCTTTATCAATCTGTCCAGCTGCCGCTTGGACTCTCTTTTAGCCACAGACTCTCTTTTGTCGTAAAGATGTTTTCCACGCGCTAAAGCAAGATCAACTTTAACCCAGTTTCTTTTGAAAAAGATCTTGAGCGGCACCAGAGTTAATCCCTTCTCCTGCATGCGTGCCTTTATCTTTTGAATTTCACGCTTGTGCAAGAGAAGGCGTCGCTTCCGGACAGGATCGTGATTAAAGCGGTTGCCGTGATCATACGGAGAGACATGGCAGTTGTAGAGCCACATCTCGCCAGCCTCCACACGAGCGAAGCTATCTTTAAGGTTGGCCTTCCCCTGACGCATCGACTTGACTTCAGTTCCAGCAAGCTCAACCCCTGCCTCAAAGAACTCAAGCAGCTCATAGTCGTGCCTGGCACGACGGTTGTCAGCCACCACCTTAGCAACAGGCTTGTCAGGTGGTACTGGCTGCTTTCCCTTCTCCACTTTACTCAACAAATCTTCCTCACTTTTCACAAGTAAAAGTATAGCGAAGTGGCTGGGAGTTGACCTCTCATAACAGGAGGAGTTTGTCGGACTGTAGAGGCAGGCAGTCATGTCCAATAGGTTAGCTTAGTCCTTGGAATAACCGTAGGGGCGGCTCGCGAGCCGCCCACCAGACGCGTCCCTACGGCCCCCCCACCCCACCCCCCACCCCACCCAAGTCGACGGCATTAAGCGGCAGTGGAGATGCCGTTCGTTTCCCGAGTGGTTGCCGTTTACGTCAGCGCCCACAGTGTCACCTCTGCGTCCACAGTGTTAAAATTGTAAAGAGCCATCTTCTGACCTTTGCTTCTCTCCAGCTAAGATCGTCAATCAAGCAGCAGAGTCAAGAAGACAACAACCTGATTAAAGCTGCCAACGGTTGGCAACAGTTGCGTAGCAAGCTGTCGCAGAGAGATGACCGAGCACTTATGAGGATTAGACCTTATGCGCCGCGAAGATCATCCATTTAAGCCTGGTGAGCGAACGCTCATTAAAATAGAACCGTTATACGCTACTGACTATGCTCAAGCTCGCGCCCTGCTCAGGTTTGAGCAAGACCCTGCTCCGCTTGAGCATTCATGTAGCTCCAGTGCGCTGTTCTTGCGCGGCTTGGCTTTCTGGCAACACTGGCTGCCCTGCCAGCTCCATATTGCACCATCTGTATATGTGGCTAAAGAAGATGGGGTATTACTGGGCATTATTGTCTTGCGCAGCACAGGCAGATCAAAGTTATGCTGGCAGGTCGACTATCTCATTGTGCACCCACATCACCGTGGGCGTGGGGTAGCCCAGGAGTTGCTCCGTTATGTTTTTGCCCTATTCGGCAGCCAGGGTGCCACTCATTTTGTGGCTGAAGTTTCCGACCTCAATGCTGCAGCGCTGGCACTGTATGGTTCCTGTGGCTTCCGCCGCTGCGCCAAGACAACGCATTTCTTGCTAAATCTCCGGAGACCGGTACCGGCAGCCAGCAGTAACCATTTTCGGCTGGCCCGACCGGACGACCGCAGAGCACTTTATTTATTGCATCAAGAAGCTCTCCCGCCAGATATCCGCCTCATCATGAACTATACTCCCGAAGACTTCTCAGTCTCTGAGTTTCGCCTTGAAAATGCTGAGGCGCTCAGACGTCGTGTGATGAGAAAACAAGGCTGGTACTGGGTTGCAGAAGATGTCGAACGTCGTGTCTTAACTGCTGCAGTTAAGGTCCATGCGCACTACAGTGGTGACTATCATATTGAACTTACAGTCCATCCAGGCTGGACAGATATTGCCAAAGACATGGCCCGCTTCGCTCTTGACGAGCTACGCTTGATGGTTAGCAGTGATGCTCAAGTTATAGCCCGCTCATTCGACTTCCAGGCAGCAGCTGTACAGGCTTTTCAAACTGCCGGCATGGAGAGGGTCAGTGAATTCTGCTTTCTAGCGCGCGAGCACTGGGTAAGAGCTAAGTACCCAGACAAATTAAGGATTGATCGCCAGTTGGGAATGCCTGCCATGACTAAACCGGCAATCAACCTGCCGTTTGAGCCGGCTGGAACAGATTAATCCTGACCTTGCAGCTGCTCGCTTTCTGCCAGCCTATGTTGAAGTTAAGTTAAGCCCGGATCCTGTTCAAGTCGGCGCCAAACACTTTTTAGATAAATGATGCACAAAGATGGCTCTACCTTGTCCCGAGCGCTCTGGACGCCTGAGTCAAGGCAGAATACAGCATAGCTGCAAGCAACTATTGAGACTGCCGGTCGTTAAATAGTACTAAAAGCAAGATGAAGTAATTACAAAGGAAGCCCCAGTTGCAGTCCCAATCTGCTATTTTGTTAACCTGTCTGGGGTGCTCGCCCCAGTTTGTCCTGTACGTTGACAGTAGTTGTGCGAACCAGATAAGATCGCACTTTTGTCACGTTTAGATAATTCGATTTCAGGAGTAAATCGGTGCCAACAATCAACCAAATGATTCGCCATGAGCGCCAGAAGGTGACTTATAAGACCAAGTCACCAGCTCTGAAGAGCTGCCCGCAACGGCGTGGCGTCTGCACTCAGGTCAAGACCACCACGCCAAAGAAGCCAAATTCGGCGCTGCGCAAGATTGCCCGTGTGCGTCTCACTAACGGCATTGAAATTACTGCCTATATTCCCGGGGTAGGACACAACCTCCAGGAGCACTCTGTAGTGCTTGTTCGAGGCGGGCGGGTCAAGGATCTACCCGGTGTGCGTTACCACATCGTGCGCGGCACTCTTGATACTGCCGGTGTTAAGGACCGCATGCAATCACGTTCTAAGTACGGAGCCAAACGGCCGAAAGCGGCCCCGGCCAAGAAGAAAGGTTGATATCATGCCAAGAAGAGCAGTTATATCCAAGAGAATTCCCCCAGCTGATCCAGTCCACAACTCTCAGCTCATACAGCGTTTTGTTCACCGCATGATGCAGCGTGGAAAGAAGAGCACTGCCCAGTGTCTGCTTTACAATGCGCTTTCTTTGGTGAAGGATCGCAGTAAACAAGAGTCGTTGGACATATTCAACAAAGCTGTCAAAAATGTGACACCACTGGTCGAAGTCAAAGCGCGCCGCGTTGGTGGTTCCACATATCAGGTGCCGGTTGAGGTTAAGCAACAGCGTGGGGTTGCTCTGGCAACAGCCTGGATTATCGCCAACAGCCGTAAAAGACCAGGTAGAACTTTTGCCGAACGGCTCTCCGCCGAACTGATTGACGCAGCTGCAGGCACTGGAGCTTCTGTTCGCAAGCGGGACGAAACACACAAGATGGCAGAAGCCAACAAGGCGTTTGCTCATTACCGCTACTAAAAAGTGCTGAGCCGCTCCGGATTTCAGACGCCGGAAGGCTGCATTTGTAACTTCAGTCATCCTGAATCAGGAGCTAAGCTGCTGATTCCAGGAAACTGATAGCCAGTTCGTAAAGATAAGTCGAGCAGTTGCAAACTGCCCGACTCAAATTTCTTCTCACTGGGCACAGTATTAGCTGAAGACGACGACTAATTTGAAGTTTCGTCTCAAATTACATCACTGCAACTCTGGCGCAGCCACAGCTGAACAATAACATGCTACTTTACATCTCACAAGCAAAGAGAAATGGAGACCGCTGTGACAGCATCAGTAAAAAGTCCTGAAAAATCAGGTCCCTTAGCTGCAAGAAACAAAGCAGCAGAATCAAACCCCGTAGACAGGAAACCAACAGTCGTGACCAGGACAGTACCTCTAAGTGATATTCGCAACATGGGCATCGCTGCTCACATAGACGCAGGCAAGACCACAACGACTGAGCGCATCCTTTTTTATTCCGGCTTAATTCACCGGATGGGTGAGGTACATGAAGGCACATCAGTGACTGACTGGATGGAGCAGGAGAAAGAACGTGGTATCACAATTACAGCTGCAGCAATCTCCAGCCAGTGGAAGGGCAAGCATATCAACCTGATTGATACGCCAGGACACGTAGATTTTACTGTTGAAGTGGAAAGGTCAATGCGTGTACTTGATGGTGTGGTCATAGTTTTGTGTGCAGTAGCAGGTGTCCAACCACAAACTTTGACTGTCTGGAAACAAGCCAATCGTTACGAAGTGCCGCGCATGGTCCTGGTCAACAAGATGGATCGCAACGGAGCTGATTTCTTTCGCGTTGTAAAGCAGATCAAGGAGCAACTCCCTGGCTTACATACCACCTGGGCTAATGCCCATCCAATCTTTCTACCTATAGGTGCTGACAACAACTTCCCTGGAATCATAGATGTCATAGCCAGGAAAGCTTACCTCTATGAAGAGGATGATCCGCTCGGACGCAATATTCACGAAGTGGCAATCCCAGAGGACTGCGCCCAACAAGCTGAAGAGTATCGTAAGCATCTTGAAGAGGCAATTGTCGAAACAGATGATGGGCTAATGGGAAAATATCTCGAAGGCGCACCAATTGAGATTGATGAGCTTAAAGCAGCGTTGAGAAGAGCTGTATGCAACAACCTGATAGTTCCTGTTCTCTGCGGATCTGCATTTAAGAATAAAGGTGTTCAGCTACTCCTGGATTCAGTTGTTGACTATCTGCCATCGCCCGTTGACAAGATTTCAATTAGAGGCTGGCAACCTGACGGCACAGAGACAACACGTCGTAGCGACGATGACGAACCGCTGGCAATTCTAGCTTTTAAGGTAATGACAGATCCTTATGTAGGCAAGCTTACTTTTCTGCGACTTTATAGCGGAACTCTCTCTGCCGGTTCATATGTGCTCAACAGCACAAAAGGAAAACGGGAGCGGATAAGCCGCCTTGTCAAGCTGCAAGCTGACGAGCGAACTGATGTGCAGGAAGCTTTTGCCGGCGATATCGTGGCAGCAGTCGGGTTGAAAGACACCACCACTGGAGACACTCTTTGTGATGATCGCTATCCTATTATTCTGGAGTCGATGAAGTTTCCCGATCCTGTTATTTCAGTGGCAATTGAGCCGAAGACCAAAGCTGATTCAGATAAGCTTGGCGTCTCTCTGGCACGTCTGGCAGAAGAAGATCCAACCTTCAAAGTACGAGTGGATCATGAGACAGGACAGACAATTATTGCCGGTATGGGCGAGCTGCACTTAGAAATTATTGTCGACCGCCTTTTGCGAGAGTTCAAAGTTGAAGCCAATGTGGGCAAACCACAAGTGGCATATCGTGAAACTATCAAAGGGCGCGTCAAGCAGGAATCTAAGTATATTCGTCAATCAGGTGGACGCGGGCAATACGGACATGTCGTCCTCGAGCTCGAACCGTTGCCTGCTGGCACTGGTTTTGAGTTTGTCAACAAGGTTGTCGGCGGTGTTATACCTAAAGAATATATTCCTGCTTGCGAAGCCGGCGTCAGAGACGCCATGACAGGCGGAGTGCTTGCCGGTTATCCAGTCATAGATGTGCGTGCAACTCTTGTCTTCGGGTCTTATCATGAAGTCGACTCTTCCGAAATGGCCTTTAAGACAGCTGCTTCAATCGGCTTCAAGGAAGGCTTCATGAAAGCCAAGCCTATCTTGCTCGAGCCTGTAATGAAAGTGGAAGCCGAGGTACCTGAGGATTACATGGGAGATGTCATTGGTGATCTCTCCAGCCGCCGTGGACGCATTGAAGGAATGGAGACTAACGACCATCTCTCTAAAGTGAAAGCACAGGTGCCGCTATCCGAAATGTTCGGTTATGCCACTGACATTCGCAATAAGACACGCGGTCAAGGTACATTCGTAATGGAATTTGCCCATTATGAAGAGGTGCCGCCCTCAATAGCCGAAGGCATTATGCACTGCAAGAAGTGAGATTGTCTCTGGTGACATAACCTGGTACCGCCACCGGCTGTCAAGCTCATAATTTCTGCCTGGCAAAGTCTTTTTAGTCCTGGACAAAGTTGCCTATCTGGCATGATTTCATGCTGCCTTGAATCAACTGTCAAGAACGTAAGATTATTTAAGAAGACTGATAACCGAACGGGGATGGAGGAGTTTATGAAGTATCTGCACAGCGGTTACATCCTCTTTTGCGACAAAGCAGAGCATGGTGAGGATGGTCGAGTAGATACCATGGGTCTCTTTGATCTGTTTGTTGGCAAGAGTCTGCCAATAGTCATGAATTGTTCTTGGATAATAGGCTTCGGCACCCCGTTTGAACGCCGACAGTACAAAGGTCTCGTTGCTCTGGAAGATCCGGATGGCAGAGAGGTTTTCAGCAAAGAATTCAATGCCAACGATCCAAACGACCTCTTTAAAGGGCATTACATAATGCAGCCTAATATCTCGCTCAATCGGGAAGGACTTTGGACCGCCAGGGTATTCTTGAAGAATTGGAAAAGCGAAGGAGTGTGGGATATCCAGAGGCAGTTCTGGGTGATGGTGGGTGGGGATACGCCGCCGGATCCTTAAATAGGCGCTCCGGATTCCTCCTCGGAATCCATCGCTGCGCTATTATCCGTTGCGCGCTTGTCGCTGCTCCATGGCTCCGCCTCCGCGCGTCAACACGCTTCGCTGTTAGCATTTTAAAAACTTGGCCCCAACTGGGTTCGAACCAGTGACCTCTTCCATGTCACGGAAGCGCTCTACCAACTGAGCCATGGGACCACATGTCTGGTTAGCGCTACAAGCACACCAACCATCCACCTGGAAAGATCATTTTAGCGCGCTGTTCCTAAACACTCAACTGGTTAACTTGCAGCCAGAAATGCCAGCTGGTCAGTACAGCTTGTCTCTAAAACAACGATAGCGGCAGCTGTATGCTTTCATCTTCGGCGAGCAGGCAACGATGAGGCTACACAACCCGAAGCATCGCCACCAATGGATTGATGGAATGATAGCGCAGCACCAGACATGTTAAAATGTTAATCTTTGCAGTATTATCAGAAGCATAAATTGCACACTTGTAGTCACAATGGACAATAGGTATCGTGGCACAAGTTACATGAGAGACAGAACCTGTTCTGGCAAACATCCTAAATGACAGCTAACACGGGGTACGAAATGGGATATGACCAATGAAGAGGTTAATCTGCAGCCAGAAGGATCTTCTGCCAAAGGCAACCAGGATCAATCGATACGCACACAACGACAGTCGGCTGATTCCCAAACCATGCCACAGCATTCAACAGCTAGCAGTGCAACCGCTCAGCCAGTCCCACCAGCTGCTGGCGTGAAGAAAATGGGTCCAATGATTGCCACAACGAAGCTAGATCTTGATGCCTGCCGTAAAGTAGTGTCAAAACTTGTGAGTAACAAAGCGTCTGAGCCGGCAAGCTTGACTAGGGATCCTGACGACCTTATCCATGTTCCACCAGACCAACCAATTACCAGGTACAAAAAGGCATCTCCATGCAATGTTGACTGGGCACAAATGTCAGGCACAGATCGTTACCGCCTCTGTCCACAATGCCAATCCTTCGTCTACGATTTCAAAGGAATGGAACTAGAAGAGGCAGAATCTCTCGTATATAAGCGCGAAGAGAAGAAATGCTCTGTTTTTTACAGGCGTAGCGACGGAAAGTTTCTTGCACATGATTGCCGCATAGGTGCCGCCCGTGCAAAGAAGAGAATCATTTCGGTGGCAGCTGTTTGCTTGTTCATGATAGGCGTTATTGCTGTCTGGATGTTCGCTCCACACCCTGCTCCTGTCACAACTGCAGTCCAGCGACAAGCCAGTCCGGCAATGAACAAAAAGCCGGCTCAAACTAGTGGAGTAGCAAGTCCGATACAACTGCCCAAGCAAGTAAACGGTGCTCCCCTGGCATCTAGCCCGCTGCTTCTGTTTTATATCAAGCCAAATCCGCCGGCCGCTTCCAAACACGATGCGCACCAGACAACGGCAGAACCGAAAGGTTCACCATCTTCCAGATTGAATCAAGTTCCTGGATCTAGCAGGAACCAACTCCCAAGCAGCAGTGTCTCTAACTATCCCACTTTAACACCGGCACAAGAATCTCAGTCCACCAGGGAGCAGCCCCATCTGCTGGGAGCACGACAGGACTCAACAGTTATGCAAACGGATCGAGCAGCACATAGCAGCACCGGCTCATTGACTCAGCAATCTCAACATATCCAGGACACACAGGCATTACAGCAACCGAAACAACAACCGCCTCAAAGTCCAGCAAATATGGCATATCCTACTCCGCACGAGATTGCTAGTCCGTTGCCATCCGCACCCCGCTCAGATACTGCACCTAGCTCCAAACCACCAGTGGTGCAGTACTATGGGCCGTCCAAATAAGCAATTCAGCTTACATCCACTTCCGGCTGCTGCGGGCATCTGGGAATGCGAAACCAGAAAGTACTTCCTGATGCACCATCGCTTGTTACTCCAATGTTGCCGCCATGCGCTTCAACTATTGCTTTGCAGATTGGCAGCCCCAGCCCGGTGCCCCTCTTCTGACGTCCATCAGTTTTAGCTACCTGTTTGAATTTCTCAAAGACACTCTTCAGGAATTCGGCTGGGATACCGCGACCGCGATCTATAACATTCACTTGTATTAGATCACCCAGCTCCTCGCAACTTACAGTGACTGTGCTTGCAGGAGGTGAAAACTTTATGGCATTGGAGATGAGATTGACCAGCACCTGGATCAAATAATCCTTATCAACATACGCTTCAAGAGCTGTTCCTGCAGCTTCCAAAGTCACACCCTGCTTATCAGCCAGATCTTTTACAGCTTCCTGCGACCTGGTGATGATGGACTCAAGCGGCACACTTTCCAGCTCCAATTGGAGAGCACCTGATTCCATTTTGGCAATGTCCATAATGGCATTGACAAGATCAAGCATTCTGGTAGTGCTCGACTCAGCCAGTTTCGCTTTCTCCTTAATCTTCTCCGGTCGTCCGTCATAGTGTCCCTCGGCCACGCTCTCAAGCAGTACCTGGAGTGAACAGAGCGGACTGCGGAGATCGTGACTGATCATACGGAAGAAGTCCTGCTTCCTGCTCTCCAGCTCTTTGCGCTCTGTATCATCATGAGCGACGCAAAACATGGATTGTTCCTTGTCTGACCAGTAAACCGACCAGAGCATGTCAATCAGCGTTCCGTCCTTGCGGCATATCCTGTTTTCAAAGGAACCCGAAGCTGGTCCGGCTTTGATCTCAGATATCGCCCCCTCAGTATGTCTTTTAGCATCCGGCTCAAGCAGGTCAGGCAGTCGAGTCCCAATCAGCTCTGCTGGGCTGTAGCCCCAGAGCTTGAGAGCTGCAGGACTGACCGCAGTAAATCTGCCGGACACATCCAAAGAGCAGATTACATCAATTGCGTAATCGACAACGGCACGCTCTCTGCGGGCTGCTTCAGCCAGGGCCCCAGCCATCTCGTGAAACGTACGGTCTACAAGGGCAATCTCATCATTGCCGGACAGCGGCACATTGAGTGACTGCCTTTTGCTCAAGCGCACTGAGTTATCTGTCAAAACAGCTAACCGTCTGGTGGTACCTCGATTGAAAAACACGGCCAGACCGAGCGCTATTGCAATGTTGAACAAGATGCCAGCAGTTAAGCATGCCTTTATCAGGGCGCGGGAATGAGCTTCGGCAACTTCACTTCTAGCTTCGACCTCTTTGTGTTTAGAGATCGCCTTGCTCAACTCGACTACAAGCTGACTTATCATAGGCTCAAAGCGTCTTCTCAATCTTGCCAGGTGCGCTGCAGTCAGCCCATCCTGGCTGCCCAGGAATCCAATCTCAGATTGTCCAGTTTCATCAATTGTAGATTTGATTTCGTCAAGAAGAGCCAGATTTTGCCGGCCAAGAACCATGGCCCGGTTGAGCTGATTTTGCAAATCCTGTTCGCTGGACAACAATCGTTCTAAAGATGCCAGCTCGCCAGGGATAGCACTGGAAAGCGCACGGTAACGTCGCGCAAAGGCAGGTCCCTTGCCTGTCATAGCATAGCCAGCTAAAGCCACGTTGCTTTGATAAACATCCTGCATCAGGCTATTGGCAAGAGAGACAATGTCTTTAGAATGCTTGGCTCTGACTGCTTCTAATTCCGCCTTCTGCAGCAAGGTAGCCAGTGTAAAAACGAAGAGAAGCTCAAACAACAAAGGCACACACACCAGGATCAGACCCTTATGCGATAGCTTAAGATTGGTGATAGCAAACTTCCGGACCATGGCATTGACATCTCTTCTCGACGTGTCAATGCTAAAAGGATGTAGACTCGTTGAACTGGTAATACTGAGGAGATCTCACTTCTGATTGAAAAATGATGATGCAGTCTAAGAGTCTTTTACTCGATAACATCCGAGGATATCACAATATTCGTATTTTGCAGACCAGCAGCTATCTCTTCTGTGCCTGCCTGTGTTTCCTAATTTCTCTTTGCTGGCTGGGGTCTGGACTGACGCTAGCGTTCTCCACGCCAGATGCAGAAGAGCACATAAACATTGCCAGAAAGCTTGCAGCAATGCGCAGCTATAACGCTGCTGAAACAGCTCTTCTTGCTGGAATAGCAGAAACCAAATCAGGACAATCAGAAGGACTCGCTGCATGCTTAGACGAGCTGTCCGACCTGTACAAGATTGAAGGTAAGCTTGATAAAGCTGAAAAAACACTGAAAGTGTTGATTGCTGTCTGGCAAAAGACATTGTGGGCTGAGCATCCTTATGTACTGGATGCAAGACACGAACTGGAAAAACTGTATTTGGAGCAGCACAAATTAACAGAGGCCGCACTATTACTCAGGGAAGACATTGCAATCGATGAAAAGCTTTATGGCAAAGAAGATATCCAGACTGCCAAGGACATAACTCAGCTTGCTGACTGTTATGCCAAAGCTGACAGGTTCAAGGAAGCAATCCCGTTGTACAAGCAGCTTTTGTCTATTCAGAAGAACTTCTTCCACCCCGGAGATACACATATGTTAGGTACGATGTGCTCTCTTGCGAACATGTATCAAAACGCGAAAATGCTCGGCGAAGCCGAAACACTTTACAAGAAAGTCTTATCCATGCACGAACAGTATCCTTGCCAAGACTACAAACAGAAGCTCGTAGCACAAATACGACTTGCTGACACATATTATGACGAGCAGAAGTATTCAGAAGCTGAGAAATTTTGGCACAACCTTGTTAGCAGCTACACCAGCAAGGCCACGCCCTGTGACATGGGTAGAATCTGGTCCAAATACGCCATCTTCAATTTCCACAAATACTGGAGGCTCCGTGACGACTCAGTTGCTCGCTCACAGTGCCCAGGCATACTAGACATGGCAGACTTTGGATGCAGCAAAGCAGTACCTCTACTCAAGTGCTGCCCCCAGGATGATTACTGGGTACTAGCGTCGACTATAGGCATATGGGCACAAGTCAAGGAAAAGAAAAATGAGCTCGCCAAGGCCATTGCCCTGGAACAACAGCTCTTAGCTTTGTGGAAACAACTACCCGACTCACCAGGAAAGAAATGGAACCTGCAGTTCGCTCCCCACGCTATAAAGGAGTGGACTGAGCGCTTGAAGAGCACAGGTTCTGCAGCGGAAGCATCACACCGGTAGTCTGCAGTCACATGCCTCTATACAATACCGTTCTACAACTCCGCAGCAAGCTCGCTGAGTTCTTGCTTCAACTCGCGCATGCTCTGGTATCGACGCGCTGGATCTTTCTCGAGAGTCTTTGTGATCAACATTTGGAGCCGCTCCGGATAGGCAACACCAGGGCGTACCTGCTGTAATGAAAAAGGTACTGCTGAGATGTGCTTAGCAAGCATCTCAGTAGGAGTATCGGCCACAAAAGGAAGATAACCAGTGACAAGCTCAAAAATGACACACCCGAATGAGTAAATATCTGACCGCTCATCGCTCGGCCGACAGTCAGCCTGTTCAGGACTGATATAAGGCGGAGAACCGAGCGTCCGGCAGGTCGTATTTTCACTCTTGTCCGGTTCAGACAATTTGGCTAAGCCAAAGTCTAGTAACTTGGCAATCTGCTTGCCACCCTCCACCTGCTTGAGCATAATATTGCTCGACTTGACGTCCCCATGAAGTATGCCATTCTCATGAGCATAAGCCAGTCCATTGGCCGCCTGGATCAGTAGATCGAGAGCAGGGCGCAACGGCATAAAATCTTGCTCTTCTATCACTTCATCAAGATTCTTACCTTCAATAAATTCCATAACCATAAATGGTCTGCGATTTTCAGTCAGTCCGAAGTCATAAACATTAACTATGTATAGGTGCTCAAGCCGGCTCAGAGCAAGAGCCTCTTTTTGGAACTGGACTATGGAATGCTCGTGAATATTTGTCGGCCGGAGCATCTTGATGGCCACCAAACGTTGCAAATATGGATGTCTGGCTTTGAACACTTGCGCCATACCACCTTCGCCCAGCAACTGGAGAAACTCATAGCTGCTTGCCAATCTGGTCCCTAAGAGATTTCCCTGCCTCAAGAGATCTTCATTGCCGCTGCCGAGAGCCCTTGGCGCTGCTGATCTGGAAGCAGCGGTTCTCAAAACAGCCCTAATACGTGCACTCAACTCGGTCATATGAAACGGCTTGGTCAGATAATCGTTTGCTCCTGAGTCAAGCCCAAGCTCTTTGTCTGCAATAGAAGAATGTCCAGTCAGCAGAATAACCGGGGTACCGCCGCCGGCAGACCTGTGGGCAGCCAGAATGTTTACGCCACTGCCATCGGGAAGATCCCAGTCAAGAACAGCAAGATCGTAAGAGTTGGTATTAATAAGTTTTTGCCCATCCACAGCAGTGTTGGCTACTCGAACTGTATAGCCACCCTCTGCCAGGGCATCTTCAACCATGCCTGC
The DNA here is from genome assembly GCA_903835185.1 of uncultured bacterium. Taxonomy (GTDB): domain Bacteria; phylum Cyanobacteriota; class Vampirovibrionia; order Obscuribacterales; family Obscuribacteraceae; genus CAILLX01. Next base: position 20,723 of record CAILLX010000071.1, read on the forward strand.
CAACAAGACGTCATCATCAACTAATGTGGAGCTCCACATTAGTTGATTAATGTTCAGTCTTCAGTAATGTGAAGTCCGCTTGCTGGAAATGGACTGCAGGCTCGGCCGGCCTTGTCAAGGCTTCACATTAATAACATCATCGGATGATGAATCCTGCTTCTGCTAAAGAGGTGAATCCGATGCTAAATGATCTTTTTGACGAGGTCTACAAACAGTACCGCTCCCTTCCGTTGCTCGGTTCGGTCCTGGACGATTTTGATGACTGGCTCGGAGAGCAAGGGTACGCGCTTGGTACCCGACAGAATCACATCACGCACTGCGCGCACATTGAAGACTACTTTTGGAAACGGGGAGTACGCAGAATCGCTGAGCTGTCAACGGAGAAATTCGGCACGTGCCGGCGGTACTTTAAACTCCGGACAGGTCGAAGTGATTATGGTGTTGCGTGCCTGCATCGTTACCTCCAGGAACGCCAGCTGTTATCAGCAAGGGACGTGTCCCAGCCGGTAAGCATTATTGATGAGTTTCTCATTGGATATCGGGAATATTTGGTCGAAGTCAGGGGATTTTCTCCGAGCACGGTCCAAGCACATTGCCAAAGCGTCTTGGAGTTCCTGCGGCTCGCAAAAAAGGACAATTCGGAATTCCAGCTGCATGATTTGGATCGAGGGCACATTGAAAAGTTTATTATCAAGGTCGGTCGAAGAGTTGGACGGGGGACCCTGCAACACGCGGTTGCTCATGTACGCGGACTGCTTCGTTATCTCTGCATGCTTGGGAAGGTGCCAGCGGGATTGGACTCTCAAGTCGATACTCCTCGTGTCTATCGCCAGGAACAATTGCCCAAATCGCTGCCGTGGGATGTTGTCTGCGCCTTTGTAGAATCGATTGACCGTTCCGATGCTCAAGGGCTGCGCGATTATGCGATGTGCTTGCTGATTGCAAAATATGGGCTGCGCGCCTCTGATGTCGCAGGGCTGAAGCTTGAGGATATCAATTGGCGCGCAGCCGAGCTGCACTTCAATCAGCGCAAGACAGGATACCCGCTGATACTGCCACTGTTTGACCGGGTTGGCGAGGCGCTGGTTGCCTACCTGCGCGATGGTCGGCCGTCTTCAAAACACCGCGAAGTGTTCCTGACATTGCGTGCGCCCATCTCGCCAGTGACAATTCACACCATTGGTCCTGCCTTTCGAGAGCGAGTAAGGCGGGGAGACTTGCCGATCCCATTTGAGGGTGTTCATTGTCTCAGACACTCCTATGCAATGCATCTATTACGCAGCGGCATGCCACTCAAAGCCATTGGAGACGTGCTTGGTCATCGCAGTACCGAAGCCACTTGTGTGTATATCAGACTCAACGTAGACGAGCTGCGAGATGTAGGTCTGCCACTGCCCACTCCTTGCCACGAGGAGGTTTGCTGATGAACAAGACAATCAATCTTTCCCCTACGATTCGTAATTATTTAACCCTAAAACGGGCTCTGGGCCGTGAGTATGCCCACGAGGAGTGGGTGCTTGAATCGTTGAACACATTTCTCCAGGCTTGCAAAGCTGAAGAACTCACAAATGCCTGGTTTGAATGCTGGTGCCAAGGCTTTTCACAATTGACTCCAACTGTTCGACGCGGTCGCATGCGGGTTGTGCGAAACTTCTGTCTGTATCGCAGCCGGACACAGCCGGGATGCTATATGCCGGATCTGCACCTGTTCCCGGCACCGAATCAGCCCACTCGCCCGTACATCTATACTGGGTCTCAGATTGCAAGCTTGCTAAAGGCAGCGGACCAATTGACAGCGCAATCATTGTTTCCGCTACGCCCGCAAGTTTATCGGCTCGCGATCGTTCTGCTGTATACGGCAGGGCTACGACGCGGGGAGTTGGTGCGTCTGCTGCTCAGCGATTACATTAGGACAGAGCGGACGTTGCACGTCCGGGAATCGAAGTTCCACAAATCACGGTATGTGCCGCTGTCAGCGGACGCCTGCGCCGAATTGGAGACTTACCTCGCTAGACGCCGCGCGCTCCGGTTGCCGATGCAGCCTGATTCATCACTTCTTTGGAACGCATACTGTGGTGGCGGACCATATACCGGCGCCGGGCTGGCACAAGGTATTCGTGAGCTGCTGCGTGCCGCAAATGTACGCAGGCAGGATGGATCAATACCCAGGGTGCATGACCTTCGCTTCACGTTCGCGGTCCATGCGCTGGTGCGGTGGTACCGTGCTGGAGTCAATGTTCAAAACAAGCTCCCAATGCTGGCCGCTTACATGGGCCATGTATCGATCGTCTCCACAGAATATTACCTGCCATTTGTACCTGAGCTCAGCACTGAAGCGAGCAGCCAGTTCTGCAAGCAGTATGGGGCTGCCGTACAACCGCTTACGGAGGACCGTCCATGAAGAAAGTGCCTCCTCCCAATGCTTTAGCTCGTGCAATCCAAGCGTTCTTTACTGAGTACCTACCGGAGCTTCGTGGCGTCAGTCCGCACACAGTGTGCAGTTACCGCGACACACTCGTTCTGCTTCTGCGGTTCATTGCCGAAACACAGAAGGTTGCGGTAGTCTCGCTTGAGCTGGAGAATATCAAGCCTGAGGCAGTTCTCGCGTTCTTGAACTACTTGGAGACTGATCGCAAAAACACTACGTCGTCTCGCAATGTGCGGCTGGCTGGTATCCATGCCTTCTTTCGATACGTAGCCATTCACGCTCCAGAGCGTATTGAGCAAGCACAACGGATTCTTGGGATACCTTTCAAGCGGACCGGAAGCCGCCCGATTGATTATCTCGAATACGATGAGATTTGTGCCGTGCTCGGTTGTGTTGACAGGACGGCTACAGATGGCTTACGCGATTACGCCTTACTTGCCGTGATGTTTAACACCGGCGCGCGAGTCCAAGAGATTGTGGATTTAAATGTCAACGATTTGCAGCTGGAGAAACCCTCCCAATTAAAGCTCCGCGGCAAAGGAAACAAAACGCGGGTATGTCCACTGTGGCCTCAGACTGCTCATGTATTGAGCCAGTTTCTGTCGCAACGAGAGCCCAGCAAACATTCCAACGCTGTCTTCTGCAACTATCGAGGAGAGAGGCTTAGCCGCTTTGGGATTCGATATGTGCTTCGGAAGTACTGGCAGTTGGCTGCCGACAACTTGCCATCGCTGGCTCAGAAGCGCCTGCATCCACACAGCATGCGACATTCCTGCTCCATGCACTTGTTGAAGTCAGGAGTCGATCTGGCAAGCATCTCCCATTGGCTTGGCCACGCCAGTATCAATACCACTAATCGATATGCAATGGCAGACCTCGATATGAAGAGACACACCATTTCCCAAGCGCGAGTTGCGCCAGAGGTGGTCCCGAAATCCTGGCGCAAGCCTGCCTCGGTAATCGCATGGCTTGAGTCACTGTAGGCTGCCAGTCATACCTCCAGTAATGTGGAGCAAAATTCAATAGCCGGTCAGCGTGATGCGCTAAAGTATTGGCGGCTTCACATTACTGAAGACTGAACATTAATCAACTATTAGGATTTCTGTCATCTGACTTATTAAGGACTACCAGGAAATAATCTGCAAAAGCCTGCACTCAATTGGCATTGAGAAATCATTAGCGAAAGCCGACATTAAAGAGATAGTATCAGTCCAGAGCAACAACCCGCGCGGGACTTGACAATCAATTATCTGCGGATCGAAAAAAGGCGGCACCCAGATTCGAACTGGGGGATAAAGGTTTTGCAGACCTCTGCCTTACCACTTGGCTATGCCGCCAGACCTAGTCAATCCCAGGTTAAATCGTATTCTGTGAACTCTTGGTTTGTCAACGTAATCCGGCTGGATATAACGGTTCTTAGAGTTCAATACTACACACCGGTCAAAAAAAGCTGCCAGCGCTGTTTTATGACGGATTGACTCCGTCGCCTGGAAGCTCTTCCACCGGAACCTTAATTATGCGGGCTTTCCCTTCGTGCTCAATCTTGAGTCTTAACAACTCACCAAGTGCGTGAGAACGAACCGCCTCGCTGACATCGTCAGAACGGACTACTGAACGATCGTCTGCTTCTACTATAAGATCCCCAGGAAAGACTCCGGCACGGAATGCTGGGCTTCTTGGGTACACCGTTCTTACCAGAACACCTTTGCTCCCCGGCTGTAATCCTTCAGCCTGCCTGACACTTTCATCAAGATCAGCCATGACGATACCGATAAACGGGTGTGAGCATGTGTGGTAGCGAATGAGTCTGTCAGCAACTTCTTCTGCCAACCCGCACGGGATAGCAAAGCCGATATTTTGAGCATGCCCATGTATGAAAGTGTTAATTCCAATCACTTCACCTTTCAAGTTGACAAGTGGACCACCCGAATTACCTGGGTTAATGGCAGCATCTGTCTGGATAAACCTGACTGCACCAGAACGTGCCCCAAACGTACTCAAACCTTTAGCCTCGCGATTAAGAGCGCTGACAATGCCAAGAGTCACTGAGTGATCAAGCCCGAGCGGGCTGCCAACTGCCAGCACCCAGTCGCCTGGACGTATGCGCTCCACTGACCCAAATTTAATAGTCTGTAACCCTTGAGCTTCTATTTTCAGCACAGCCAGATCAGAAAAGTTGTCTTGCCCAACTACTTCAGCTGGGTAAATTCGTCCACCCTGCAATGTGACATTAATTCTGCCAGCACCATCTATGACGTGATTACTGGTAAGAATCACTCCGTCTGGTCGCAAAACGACTCCAGAGCCAGTTTTGCGCGTGGCGTTGCCACCTTCTTGTCCTTCCGGGGAAGCCCGCCAGTCCTGACCCCTTTTTGTCCGTCCAGACTGGCGTGGCGAATCACTATCAAATAAGACCTCCACATTGACTACCCCTTGCGCAACAGAGGCAGCAACGTCAGCCAGAGTGTCCGGTCCAAGAAAAGTAAGTCCACCCCAGGAACGAGTTTGCGTCTGCACAGGAGTGGCAAGGTGTGAAGTCTGCTCCTCAGCTAGAGCTTTGTCACAACAACATATTGCCACAACTAGTAGTGCGTTTCCAAAGTATCGATACAATCGGACCGTTCGTAGGGGCGCATTGCATGCGCCCGGGCGGATACAATCCGCCCCTACAGGTGTCGCGTTATTGAGGAAACGCGCTACTAATAAGTGCGCCCAAATGGGTAAACATTCGGTTGGGACCCGTAAAATCAATCCGGAAGCTGCCCTGGTCCACCGAATACATACCAAAATGGGAAAAAACCAGTTCGCCAAGCGGCGGAAGGCGACGAAACCCGACATGCCCCAGCGAGGCAACGGCGGCGTTGAGCCGTCGGCCGCCGAGCGTCTTGACGAGCGGAGGAGCCGACGGAGGAAGGCGACGGAGCGATTATAAAAGAATGTCAAGCTATCCTCTCCCCTCATTGTGCTCATATCTTAGAGTTTGCGCCACAATACAATAGTTGCAGAATCAATCATTAGGATAATAACGCCAGCTCCATTTATAGTTAATTTGTAGATAGCCAGGTATGAAATGAGTAAGCAATACATTTATCAGTACACAACAGCCGCTCTCGCCCTTGCTACTCTACTATTGAGCAGCTGTAGCTCCGGAACGGGCAAAGTGTCATTTAAATCTGGCGGCATGACTCACACCTTTTCTGAGGGGCAAGCATCAGTACCAACTGACTTTCCGCTTCCAGTGTATCCTACCGCCACAGTCACCGGGTCAGTGTCTGCTGAAGGCGGCTCTGACGACGAGCATTCACGATTTCTCATGCTTACTTCCAAAGACACTGTCGAGAAAGTCCGCAAGTATTACATTGAGCAGCTTAAGGCTGGCAACTGGCAGCTGGGAAGCGAGCAATCTTCAGGCAGTTTGATCAATCTGACAGCAACTCAGAAAGACCTGGAAGCTAATGTGATGGTCTCAGGCGACGGGCAGAAGACCACAATCAGCCTTTCTGTAAACAAGGCTACAAACAGCACTCCTGTGCCGGACAGCAGTAATTATCAACCGAACAAAGTGACCCCGCCTACTGATTAAGCTGATCAGTAAATCTCTCAACCACTCCTACCACAAAGAGAAAAACTGTTTTGAGGAGCCAGCCGCTCTGCTTGTAGCGACTGAGCAATAACGTAGTGCGGCTAACACTTCAGTATCTTCCACCTGGTGGAAATCGTTATAAAAACAGCCTACAGCTGAAAAGTCATGCGGAATTGAAAGAGCCAGAAGATAATCGCACTCCTGCTTCAGTTTCAGGTATGTATCATAGGGGATGACCGGCGTAGCCAGCCAAACCCGGGCGCAAGCATGTTGCTTCACTGTGCGCAAAGCAGCTAAAGTTGTCATCCCTGTAGCTATACCGTCATCAACAATGATGACCAGTTTGCCTTGCCAGGTCGGGCGCGACTGCATACCTGAGCGCTCCACCAGGGACATCTCTTGTTGCCTGGTCTGGCAGATCAGCAGCTCTTTCTGGTCGTGTTGTGCCTTGAGGTACAGCTCAGAGTTGCCAAACAGCTGCGGAATGCGCGCGTCGAGCACAACCACTCCACTTGAAGAAACTGCTCCTATCGCCAGCTCGGGATTGTCTGGAGCGCGAATCTTTTTCGAGACCAAAACATCGATTGAGCAACGAAGCTCTATGGCAATCTCGGCAGCTACAGGCACTCCACCACGAGGTAACCCTACAACTACAGTTGATTCCGGAGTGAAGGTAGAATCCTTTTCAAGAAGATCTCGCAACAGTCTGGACAGCTGCTGTCCCGCATCCTGGCGGTTTGTAAACATAGCCACCTCGTTGTCATTGCAACCAGTCTAGGCAATACCAGTTTAATTCAGATTGCTTTAGAATGGTCCAACTCTCGTTTGTCCCCACTATTAAGAGTGATTGCAAGTGAAAGCTGATAAAGAAGCTGCCCAAGTCTGTCAACCAGAACCTCTTGGTGAAGTAGTCTCTTCTTCAATTACCGGCTTTGTAGCAACTGTGAGAACAGCTCAGACCGGGGTTCCTCTTGCGATCGGTCCGGGGTTTGGCACCTTTGTGCGAGTTGAATCGCCAGAGCAGATGATGACTATAGTAGCTGTAGTTTACAACCTGATTACAGGAGCAGCCGATTCAAGTCACACACCGACAGCGTTGGGGATGAGCAGGCAGCAGCTGGCAGTCGAACAACCGCACATTTTCTCCTTGCTACGTACAGAGCTCCATGCAGTAAACATCGGCTATTTCCAGCATGGAAAGTATTTTTCTCACCTGCCACCGCACCCAGCTCAGGTACACGATTTTGTCTATTCATGCACAGCACAGGAGGTGCAAACTGCAACAGAAGAGGTTGACTTCTTACGTCTTATAGCCGGAGTAACAACCGTCCCGTCCGATGAGCTGCTAGCCTCTGCCATTCGTGAGTCCAGCCTGGTCCACACTGAACAATTCCTCATCACAGCAGGACAGGCTCTCGCCCAGCTCTTTCGTGAAGATTATGACCGTCTGCTTGCCGTCTTAAAGAAAGTCAAACCACACTGACGAGCAGCTTAACGACATGATCTCAGTTGACTTGCCAAGGCAACAATGTACTTGTGTAGCCGCAGCGACTGAAGCCAGCCTGACCAATCATCAAGCAATATCCAGCTTGACTACCAACTGGCAAAGGCAAGCCTTATAGCAAACCATCCCCTCTGCTTTGATAATGCCTGACGAACTAGAAAGCATGTCAAATCTTTTCTGCAGACCGGTGGCAGTTTGTGGAAAGATTCGCTAGTATTGGGAGATTATCGGTTGCCTCTCGGTCACTGATTGCAAACAAAGTTCTCAGCTGTCGACTTGGCAGGGTTTTCAAGCTCAATGACACAGATGTCGGACAAGAAGTTTAATGGGCTGTCTGTTCCGGCGGGTGAGAAGATCCGCTTTGCAGACGGTAAGCCGCAATGCCCAGACAGGCCTATCATCCCCTTTATTGAAGGAGATGGTACTGGACCTGACATCTGGCAGGCTACCAAGAGGGTTCTTGATGCTGCTGTAATAAAAGCTTATGCAGGCAAGCGTTCCATCGCCTGGTTCGAAGTTTTTGCCGGCGAGAAAGCAAACAAGCATTTTGGATCCTGGTTGCCAGAAGACAGTATCAAGGCCATTCGGGAGTTTGGAGTAGCAATAAAAGGGCCATTGACAACGCCAATAGGCGGTGGAATGCGCAGCTTGAATGTGACACTGCGCCAGATCTTTGACCTGTACTGTTGCGTTCGTCCAGTCAAATACTTTGCCGGTGTGCCATCGCCTGTAGTGGCGCCTGAAAAGTTAGATGTCGTTATTTTTAGAGAAAACACTGAAGACGTATATGCCGGTATAGAGTATCCGATTGATTCAGCTGAGGCAAAGCAGCTCATCGAGCTAATCGCCTCTTTCGGTAAGACAATTCGCCCAGACTCCGGCATCGGCATCAAACCGATATCCAGATTTGGCTCACAGCGCCTTGTGCGACGTGCAATTCAATATGCGCTGGAGCACAATCGTCGCACTGTAACGCTCGTCCATAAAGGCAACATCATGAAGTTTACCGAGGGAGCTTTCAGGGACTGGGGTTACCAGTTGGCTGCCTCCGAATTCGCCTCCAGCTGGGTCTCAGAAGAGACGTTGCACACCGAGTTTCAAGATAGACTGCCACCAGGCAAGGTTATCGTCAACGATCGCATCGCCGACTCAATGTTTCAGCAGGTGCTATCCCGGCCAGAAGAATACTCAGTGCTGGCAACAGCTAATCTAAACGGCGACTATCTTTCCGATGCATGCGCTGCACAGGTTGGCGGACTTGGTATTGCTCCTGGTGCAAACATTGGCGATGACTGCGCCATTTTTGAAGCCACTCACGGTACTGCACCCAAGTACGCTGGACTGGATATGGTCAACCCTGGATCTGTCATTCTATCCGGAGCTATGATGCTTGAATTCCTGGGATGGGTTGAAGCTAAGGAGATAGTGCACGATGCACTCGGCAAAACCATTCAGAAGAAAACGGTTACCTACGATTTTGCGCGAATGATGAGTGGTGCCACCCAGTTAAGAACTAGTGAGTTCGGGTTGGCAATTATCGATAATATGGTTGGTTAAAGGTTCGAACAGTGTTGTTTACAATGTGGAGGTTTTCATGACTCAGATGTCCCCAACGGCTCAAGTTGCGAAGGAAAAATTGGTCTATCTCCGCCAGTGGGTCGGCAACAAAGTTGCTGTAAAACTGGTCAACGGTGGCGGTTACGCAGGCGTGCTCACCAACATAGTTTTTGACGGCACCAGACTTATGTACATCATGATTGATGACACAATTTGCCTTAATTTCGACCATGTGCTGGAAGTTAAGTTGGGTACCTAAAAGGTCAAACGACAAACCGTGCGCATCATCTTCCTGGGAACACCAGAGTTTGCTGTTCCAACGCTGGAAAAGCTTATAGCCTGGCCAAAGGCCGAGGTGGTAGCTTTGCTCTGTCAACCAGACAGGCCCAGCGGGCGAGGGCAGAAGGTATTAATGCCAGCAACCAAAGTGGTTGCCTTGAACAATAATATTCCGGTTATGCAACCTGAGCGGCTCTCTAAATCACCAGAGATTGTAGAAGCTGCCTGCGCTCTCAAGCCAGATATCCTTGTGATGGTCGCTTTTGGACAGATCTTAAAGAAGCCTGTCCTTGAGATGGCTCCGCACGGAGTACTCAACCTTCATGGATCATTGTTGCCTCAGTATAGGGGTCCAGCACCAATCAATTGGGCCATTATCAACGGCGAACAAGAGACCGGGGTAACTACAATGTTCTCCGATGCAGGCGTTGACACCGGCGCGATGTTCCTCAAGAAAGCAGTATCGATAGACCCGGATATTAATGCCGGTGAGTTGGCAAAAACGCTGGCGATCCTGGGATCCGATCTGGTCATAGAGACTCTTGACCAGATTCTTCATGGGATAATTGAGCCTCAGGCTCAAGATCACAGCAAGGCATCTTACGCGCCGATGTTGACAAAGGAACTGGGAGCAATAAACTGGTCACAATCTGCCTATCAGATCCACAACCAGGTGCGCGGACTTTATCCATGGCCGGGGACATACACAAATTTCTCCGACAATCAGCTGAAGATCATAACTACACATGTCTGCGACACAGAGGCAGCCTCTGGAGCACAGCCTGGTCAAATAGTCTCATGTGGAGAGAAGGTTTTAGTAGCTTGTGGCAGCGGAGCCCAGACCGTTGAGCTGGAAGAAGTCCAACCAGCAAATAAAGCGCGAATGAAAGGACGCGATTGGGCCAACGGTGCAAGATTAAAAGCGGGTGCAATCCTTGGTTCCGAGGTTAAGTTGTGACAAAAGACGCCACAAACATAGAGCGTAAAAGCGAAGCCGGAGTGGCAAGTCGCCGCCTGGCTGTTGAAATTCTCATTAAGGTTGAGTCGGCTGGTGCTTATGCCAACCTGGCGCTGGCTAGCGCCTTTAAACGAAAGACTCTTTCAGAGCGTGATCGCGCATTTGTCACTGCCCTGGTCTCCGGCGTCCTGCGCCATCGTATCAAGATAGATGAACGGATTGCCCAGCTGTCCAGCCGTAAGCTGGAAAGTTTGCCACTTTTCCTCAAGAATGCTCTACGTCTGGCAGTTTTTCAGATAGAACACATGAGTGATATTCCCCAATCTGCAATTGTCGATACTTGTGTAAAACTTGTTCACCTGGGCGGGCATCAAGGTCAAGCCCGCTTTGCCAACGCTCTTTTGCGCAGCTATCTGAGAGCACAAGAGAGCTTTACGGACGACGAAGTGCTGCCAATCAACACTGAACAGCTGCCCAGCAGTTATTCGATGCCGATGTGGCTGGTAGAGAGATGGCTCAAGGCATGGGGACCTGACGAGACCAAGATTCTGCTTGAACATACTCAGACGATACCAGAGTTGGTGCTTCGCACCTGTGAACAAGCAATTACACCTGAAGGTTTGCAAGAGATTCTCGAAGGCAGAGGCATGAAGCTACGCCGGGGCACTCTGGTACCATCTTGCCTGCTTGTTGAACAGCGCGGACCGTTGCGTGGTCCGGCAACCAAACTTCCTGGCTATGAAGAAGGATTGTTTGTTATTCAGGACGAAGCAGCAGCTTTTGTTTCCACTGTGGTAGACCCACGTCCAGGCGATCTGGTTATTGATCTTTGCGCTGCTCCTGGAGGCAAGAGCCTTCACATGGCTGAACTCATGGAAAATAAAGGACGTGTGATAGCTGTAGACAGCCGACCAGCTCGCCTGGGATTGTTGCACAAGAGCAGGCAGCGACTGGGCTTAACCAACATTGAGACTTTTGTTGCTGATGCACGCTCATTCGTAACCGAGGCACAAGCTGATTGCGTCCTGCTTGACGCGCCCTGCACCGGTACTGGTGTCATAAACAGGAGATCAGATATCAGATTCCGCCGGGATGCACCGGATTTAATACAACTCACTGAACTACAACGACAGCTTCTGGAGCATGCCAGTACACTGGTACGCTCTGGCGGCGTTTTGGTTTATTCGACCTGCTCAATCGAGCCGGAGGAGAACGAGGACAATATTAAGTGGTTTTTGCAAAACCACAACGATTTTCATCCGCTCTCGTTAAAACAGTTTGTGCCAGAGGACTTAGCTAGCGAATGGTCAGCCAAGACGAAAGTGGATCTTGATATCGGCTGGCTAACTCTCATGCCATCCCGCCACGGAACATCAGGTTTTTTCGTGTGTAGACTTGCACACAAATAGCAATCACATTTAAAGGGGAATAGAAATGGAGATTTTTTCAATACTTGGATTTATTGCAGCAGTAGCCTTGCTGTCCAGTATCCGCTTCGTTAATGAGTATGATCGCCTGGTAATCTTCAGAATGGGACGAGCAATCGGAGTGAGAGGTCCAGGGCTATGCTTTGTCGCTCCGGTAATTGAGCAAGGGAAGAAAGTCGACCTGAGAATTATCACTATGTCGATCCCGATGCAGGAGATTATCACCAAAGATAATGTTTCAGCAAGAACTGCAGCAGTCTGCTTCTTCCAGGTAATTGATCCATTTAAGGTTGTGACCAAAATTGAAGACCCTTATAATGCCACAAACCAGATTGCTCAAACCACATTGCGCAGCGTGCTCGGACAGCACGAACTAGACCACTTGCTTGCAGACAGAGACACGATTAATGCCAAGCTCCAGGCGATGATTGACAGGCAGACTGAAGGTTGGGGTATCAAGGTCAATACAGTTGAAGTGAAAGACGTCGAGATTCCTGACAATATGCAGCGGGCCATGGCAAGACAGGCCGAGGCTGAACGGGAAAGACGCGCCAAGGTTGTAGCTGCTGAAGGCGAGCTGCAAGCTGCAGAGAAGCTGTCTCAAGCTGCAAGAATGCTCGCCACCGAGCCCGGTGCCATGCAGTTAAGGCAGCTTCAGTCGATGGTAGAAGTATCTGCAGAGAAGAACACCACTTTGATCTTCCCGATACCTATCGAACTGATAGATTTTGCCAGGAGTGCTGCAGCCAAAATTAATGCAAGTCTTGACAGGCAGTCCGGGCAAGAAGACAGGTCAACTACAATCCAGGTGAAGGAAGTCACAAAGGAGAAAGCATAAGGTCATCTTTCTTCGGCTTGACTACTCTCAATCTGGTGTAAGAACTCAGCCAGTGTCACTTCTTTGGGCCTCTTCATGATCCAGGTGCAGGCTTCAACTACTGCCTGGCTTAATGCCTCATAGGGATAATCAGCTACAGCTGCCATAAAAACAAGTTTGTACGGCGCCAGATTCTCGCCGTACCAGAGAAAGACTTGTGGTTTGGCGCCAGCGCCAAAGTTGAGGAGCAGATGGTCCAGGTCTTGCGGCGGGCTGACGTCAAAGCCCCGCTCGTACTCAGTTATTGTGTCGAGTCCATAGGCAACGTCCAACCCTGCCCGAATCCTGCCAAATAATCCGCCGTAAAGGAAACCTCGTCCACGGCAGACAATCAGCTGATCATTCTCTCTTTTATATGCCAGCCAGCCACGCCAGCCTTTGGGAACTTTGTCACCCAGCTGAACTCCGACTTCTTTTTCAACAAACTGAAGCAAACTATTACAATCTGGCGGCAGTTCAGCAAAACTTTTCTCGCTTGCCTCTTTGGCCAGCAACTCAGATTCCAGCTCTAAAAGTCTCAGGTGAAACATTAAATGTGCTCTCCCCTCCAGTTATTCCCTGAAGTTGCACAATCCATGCGTCGCTTAGGGCGAACACTACAGCAGCAGAAATTTTCATTTTATGTTGCCATAAAGCTCAGATCTGCACCGCTCTCACTCATCTCATTTTTCAGCATGGTTAACTGAGTCGGTCAATAGCAAAACAATTCGCTATGTCTCAGATAGATTTATGATTATTATCGTAGTTGTCTTACCATAAGTTGCTGCCATAGAAATGATAGTTGTTAATCTTCAGTCAAAGGAAGCTAAACGATGAAGGCCCTAATTCTCCTGCTGTGCGCACTGCTTGCGGGACAACCACTTGCCCTCGGACATGACAGAGGCGCGGCAGCGCAGCAAACACTTCCACTACTCGACACGATGGTGGTAGAAAACGTGCCTCCTGTTCCCACAGCACTGGTAGAAGAGGCAGATCGCTATACCGGCTTTCGGGCAGCACTACTTAGTAGCTGGCACCCTACCAGGCGCGAGATGCTTATCACCACCAGGTTCGCAGACACAGACCAGGTACACCTGGTGCGCAGTCCAGCCGGTGCGCGCACCCAACTCACCTTTTTCAAAGACAGAGTAGACAGCGCCAGTTGGCAACCAGTAAATGGAAATTACTTTGTCTTTGCCAAGGACAGAGGCGGTGATGAATTCTTCCAACTATACCGTTTTGATATTGCAACCAAGGCTGTCACTCTTCTCACCGACGGCACTTCACGCAACACCGGAGCTGTCTGGTCTCACGCCGGCAACACGATAGCCTATGGGTCCACCAGACGCAACGGCAAGGACGTGGACATTTATACGGTCGACCCGTCAGACCCGGCTACCTCCACTCGACGCCTGGCAGAGCTAACCGGTGGCGGCTGGGCTGTTCTCGATTGGTCACCTGATGATCGACAGCTGCTGGTAGCAGAAGAGATCTCAGCTAATGAGTCTTACCTGTGGCTCTTCGATACTACCAATGGTGCCAGAAAATTGGTAACACATAAAAGCGGTGCCGAACCGGTAGCATATGAATACGCCCAGTTTGCCCCTGCAGGTGATGGCATTTATGCAATAACAGACAGAAACTGTGAGTTCAAAAGGCTTGCCTATATTAACTTGAAGACGTTATCGCATAAGTACCTGACCAGTCACATCACCTGGGACATTGATGACATTGCCCTCTCCTGGGACGGCTTACATCTGGCATTTGTCAGCAATGAAGATGGTCGTGCCAGGCTCCATCTTCTCGACACCAAAACAAACTTAGAGATGCCGCTGCCAGCCCTTCCTGCCGGACAGATAACAGACTTACGCTGGCACAAGAACAACAAGGATCTGGGTTTTATTGTCTTTGGTGCCCGTTCGCCAGCTGATATCTATTCACTTGACATACAGTCAAGCTTAATTGAACGCTGGACGCAAAGCGAAACAGGCATGATCTCTTGCAGCAGCCTACCCGAGCCTGAATTAATCAGATGGACAAGTTCTGACGGCAAAAGCATCTCTGGTTTTCTCTACAAGCCACCAGAGCGGTTTGCCGGCAAGCGCCCTGTGATTATCAATATCCATGGCGGTCCGGAGGGGCAGGCACGTCCGTTCTTTCTCGGGCGAAGCAACTATTATCTCAATGAGCTGGGGGTGGCTATCATCTATCCAAACGTGCGCGGCTCTTCCGGCTTTGGCAAGAGCTTCCTCAAGCTCGACAACGGGCTTCTGCGCCGGGGTGCATACAGAGATATCGGTACTCTCCTTGACTGGATCAAAGGACGCGACGACCTGGATGCAGATCGTGTCATGGTCACCGGTGGCAGTTATGGCGGGCACATGACACTGGCAGTCTCTTGCTTCTATCCTGAGCGCATCCGTTGTGCTGTCGATGTAGTGGGACCATCCAACCTGGTGACTTTCCTGGAGAATACAGAAGACTACAGACGGGATTTGCGCCGTGTGGAATACGGAGATGAGCGAGATCCCGAGGTAAGAGCATTCTTGCTTTCAATAGCGCCAATGAATAATGTAAGCCGCATTACAAAGCCATTGTTTGTCGTACAAGGCAAGAATGATCCACGCGTTCCAGCCAGTGAAGCACTACAACTGGTGGCAGCCTTAAAAGCCAACCACACTCCCGCCTGGTTCCTTATGGCCAACGACGAGGGACACGGCTTCAGGAAGAAGAGCAATAGCGATTACCTCTTTTACGCCACAGTAATGTTCATCCGCAAATACCTACTCGATTGACCAGAGATAAGAACAGACAGCAAAGCGTCTTGCCGCGCGGAGGAGGCGGCTACGCCGCCGACGGAGCGCTTACATATGAATCGCAATCACCTTCCCCAGATCCGGGTTTTCAGAGATCATCTGGTTAAACATAATATTCTTGGACAGAGCATGAGCAACTGAGGGGTTTTTGTCAATTGCACGATAAATGCCCTCTGGATCAAGAGCTATAACCTTGTCAGCCTGTGGATTTCTCACCAGAGCCCAGGTAGATCCTGACCATCTGGTAAGACGGCGACAGAGGTAATGATCGCATTCAGCCAGCTCTCCAATATGGCGATTCTTGGCCAGCCTCTTAGCAGCGCCAGGATGTTCGCAAATGGCTGCAATGATAGCTGGATCTGAAGCTGCAGCCTTATAAAGCCAGGGATCACTGGCCAACCTGTAAGCGATTCTCCAATCCTTGCGGACCCGGGCTGAAGTTACCGCCGGTTTTATGACTGCCGTATTTGGTCCAGGAGCGGACTCAGCTAACTGCGTAACAGCTGAATCATGCGCCTTATCCATCTGCCCATGTAAAGCCGGTTGATCCCATGAGCCAGATTGTTCATGCGACTGGCTCTGAGTTCCCGCAGCAGGAGCTGGTACCGCTTCGGCATTTGCCAGTAAAGAACAGATGCTTGCAAACTGAGCCAGCGCCAGAGCCAATGCCAGCGTTAACAGACTTGATCGCTTCATGTTCATGTCAGTCTCCATAACCAGAGCACATCTGTCCAAGGGTTGAGTTAACATCGGCTCAATATTAACATAGGATGGTCAGACTAGGAAATGAAGCGGTCGGTGCTCGCAAAGCCACAGCAGCAGAAGCCTCCTGCAGTAGTACCGCCGATCTAAGCAGATCTGTGGGCAATCCTTGCAGAACAGGTCATAGTAAATGCAATAATAAAGCCGAAAGCAGCCAGGCCCAAAATCTCGCCTGCCCTGAATAGATGTCGGGCAGGCAGTCAGTCAGGTTCTCCAGAGTAAAATGACAGCAGATACTGCCGAGCGAGACAGAGAATATGACAAATCCAAATGTCCCGGACGGAAAGCCAGACAATGTGGAGAAAAGGCAAGCCCCAGAAGCCAAGCCAGATTCACCCAGCATCTCTTTTGGTGAGGTAATGCCGCAGTCTTCCAGGGATCAGGTAACCCGAGCTGCATCAGAAGATGAGCAAGCCAAGGATGGGAAAACCAGGGCAGAGCTGAATCTGGACCAGTCAGCTGTGCCAGGGGCACATGGGACAGGTAGAACGACAGCTGGCACACCGTTCACTTATTACATGGGGAAGCGTCCTCAATTTCAGTCTCGTCAATCTGAATTCCTGGCTGCCAAACTGGAAAGACCGCCCAAAGAGTTGCGCCCACTAGTGGATAAGTTTCTCAAAGAGACACCACACGCCGAAGAGCACAGGCTCACCGAAGCAGAACAACGTGAGTTGGAAAAGACACGCACGGCACTAGCAAAGACTACTACTGCTGCAGAAGCTCTACATACAGCCTTACAGCTAGCGACACTTTATCAACACCTGCGTTGTGTCGAAGAAGCAAAAAAAGCTACCGACCTCTCTTTAGGTATTGATCCAGACAATCAGCTCGGTCGCCAGCTATTCAAGGAGCTCGAGCATGTGCGCCCTGCAGATATTTCTATCAGGCAGGCTACTCCAGGACAGCTAGGCAAACTCACCAAGGCGGCCCTGCGCGAACGGATCAAGAACCTATCCGGCGGCAGGATCATAGTCGTTGGCGACATGATTGTAGATGAATTTCTCGAAGGAAAACCGGAGAGAATCTCACGAGAAGCTCCGGTCTTAATCCTGGAGCATGTAGATACAGAGCTGGCTCTCGGCGGTGCGGCCAATGCTGCTCATAACATTGCTGCCTTAGGCGGCATTTGCAAGGCCATCGGAGTTTGTGGGCGCGACCAGAACGCAACCAAACTTGCTGAACTGTTTGATAAAGCAGGGATTGCTCATTCGCTTGTGCAAGACCAGCAGCGACCAACCACAGTCAAAACAAGAATTCTTTCTAAGGCGCATGCGCTCAAGCAACAGCTGTTGCGCCTCGATCATCTCTCACGCGAGCCGGTTTCAGGACTGGTGGAAACTCTTATCGTCGATAAGGTCAAGCAAGCTGCTGGACAGTATGCAGCTATTATCCTTTCTGATTATCGTGCTGGTGTAGTTACTGACGCAATAGTCAGGACTTGCAGGATCATAGCTGCCGAACGCAATCTTGCCTTGGTGGTGGACGCTCAGGACAGATTGGATCGCTTTCAAAATGTCACTGCACTCACACCAAACGAACCGGACACTGAAAAGGCAGTCGGATATGCTATCGATAGTGAGGAGGCGTTAAACCGGGCCGGGCGCGATCTGCTTGACCTGACTGCTGCTCAAGCTATTCTTATTACCCGGGGCGCACGCGGAATGTCGCTGTTTGAGAAGGGCGCAAAGCCGGTTACTCTTCCACCTTTCAACAAGAGTGAAGTATTTGATGTTACCGGTGCAGGCGATACTGTAGTTGCTGCTATGACTCTAGCCCTTGTGACCGGTTGTAGCTTCATTGAAGCAGTTGCTCTCGGCAATCTGGCAGCCGGCACAGTGGTAAGAAAATCAGGTACAGCAACAACCAGCCCCAGCGAACTGCTTGAAGCTTTAGAATCGACTGATCTACCTGATTGACAGTCTCAACCAATCAGGACAGAAGTTCAGCCAGGCATGACGTATTGAGAATGCCTATCTGGCTATCACCTCCGTGACAGCACTACCAAATCCTGTTCGGAGTTTTTCTTAAGAAGTTTAAGCCATGCGAGAAGTCTGTAATAAGTTTCTAAGAGAGAACTGCCTGTTACTGCTCAGGCAGTCAGGTCCAAGACGCAGCAACATTTCAGAGCATTTCTTAGATAAAACCGCCAATGTTGTCAAGTGTTAATGATACTCTAAGCCGCCCCAACCCAGGTTCAGGCGGCACACCTGTTGCGATATAGTTTGACAGCCGGCATGTCAATGGTGCTCCAGCAAGCTCTGGCGCTTCAGATTGCCAGCTTTCAGTACAGACGAAAGGCACTTGAGATGCTCACATCCGAAGCTGTTCCAACCACATTAAGCTTTATCCCAACACGCTTGAGCAAAGCAGTCCTGCGCGAGCGAATAGCCGCTTTATCCAGCGGCAGGGTCGTTGTTGTCGGCGACCTTTTAATTGATGAGCTGCTGGAAGGTCGTCCTGAGCGAATCTCGCGCGAGGCACCAGTACTTATTCTTGAACATGTTGACACCCAGCTAATACCGGGAGGAGCCGCCAATACTGCCGCCAATATTGCTGCTCTGGGCGGCAAGTGTCATGCAATTGGTGTCTGCGGTGGTGATCAGTATGCAGAGAAGATGGCCAATCTCTTTGAACAGCGGGGAATCACATACAAGCTGATTGAAGACAGATTGCGCCCGACGACAGTTAAGACACGCATCCTCTCGTCTACCCAGTCTTTCCGCCAGCAACTGCTCAGGCTGGATCGCATCTCGCACGAACCTGTAACATCAGATATTGCCCAGAAGCTGGTTGAAGCTATGGAAGAGGCAGCACCGGAACATCAAGCAATTGTCTTGTCTGATTACCGCGGCGGCGTCATGACTGAGCCTGTGATTAACGCATGTTCTTCAACATCCAGACAGCACAAACTCAAGCTTTTCGTCGATGCTCAAGACAACCTCAAACGGTTTGGACAGGCTACCTTAATGACTCCTAACCAGCCAGATGCTGAAGCAATGGTCGGTTTTACCATCGATTCGCAGGAAGCGCTTCAGAGAGCAGGAGAGATTCTACTTACCACAACTGCGGCCGAGGCGATTCTCATTACTCGTGGTGCCCATGGTATGGCTCTTTTCGAGAAGCAGAAAGAACCTTACGAGCTTCCTGTTTTCAACCGCAGCGAGGTCTTTGACGTTTCGGGCGCTGGCGATACTGTCATAGCCACAGCTGCGCTGTCCCTGGTTACCGGTGCTACCTTCATTGAAGCGATGGCTCTAGGAAACCTGGCTGCTGGAATTGTTGTGAAGAAACCGGGAACTGCTACTACTACTCAAGCAGAGATGCTGGAGGCGTTAGAAAGCATATCTATCGATGCGTAGGGCGCGGCGGGACGCGCCCGCTGGGCGGCTCGCGAGCGCCCCTACAAATTGTAGACCGCTTATCTAAACGGTATTGACCCTGGACAGAGGCAGATTAGACAAATCTCTGCGTAGTCCCCGCAGACTGCCAAGCAATCTTGTATTATGGGTAGCTCTGTCTTAAGGAGAATGCAATGGGTAATGAATCAGCGGCACGTCGCCGAAGCTTAAATGCTCTGGACTCAGCGGTTCTTATTGTCATTCTTCTGTCTACAATCGGATTTTCACTGGCACGAGCAGGGCATGCTGGTGTAAACAAGACCATCCAGAGTGTAACAAGAATTGCTATTAAAGTTCTCTTTGTTGGTCTAAAAACAGAAGACACAAATCTATTCAAGGTTGGAGACAAAGCAGCTATAACAATTCGCAACCAGCCGGTTCAACCTCCTCTGACCATCTCTGCAGTGCAGCAATGTCCTAAGCAAGTAGCCTTTCTCTCGCCTGACGGCAAGAAGGCTGTCGCTTTCCCAGATCCAAGTCAACCGCTGGCGCATGATTTCCTGGTCACTCTAACTGATGAGGCTGAATTAACAGCAGATTCTTATGTGCTTAGAGGAAACAAGATCAAAGTAGGCAATTTGATCGACATCGAAGGTTTTAAATATAGAGTGCAGGGTGTGGTTGTCAACCTCAGCCCAATCAAGTAGGGAGACAGCGTGACAGAGCGCACAGGACTAATTTCGGTTTTGTCACTTACCGATTTGGATCGACGCTGGCAGGATACTTGTGCTGGTTCGACCGGCGGGCGGTTGTGGGCTGCATCTGTCTGCGCAATTAGAAAGCTTCTCAAGGCAAGCTCTTTCGGCTCCTGGCTACAATTTGCCAGCTTTATTGTCGTCCTTATGCTAGTTGCAGCACTGGGAGCACGACAGTTTGCCACAGACAAGGAAGGGCTGGCTCTCTTTGTAGTGATTGGGCTGGTGCTGCGGGTCCTGGGGACTGTTGTCGGCGGCAAGGAGCGCAACTGCGCCAGCGCCATCGATGCTCTCGTTTTGACTTATCTGGCGGCAAACATAGTGGCAGCTGTATCATCTCACTACCTCGCAGCCAGTTTAAGCGGACTGTCCAAGTTGATAGTTCTTGTCGGAGCCTACTTCCTTTTCACAGCAACCGTCGGCCAATCACGGACACGTCTGATTACTACATTAGCAGTGCTTGTGACTACAGGTGTTCTCGTCTCTTTGTATGGACTTTACCAGTATAAGATTGGAGTAGCACCACTGGCGACATGGGAAGATCCAACAGTTGAAATTAAGGGAGTACGCATCTACTCAACTTTAGGCAACCCAAACCTGCTGGCTGGCTATCTAGTACCACTTGTACCGCTAGCATTTTCACTTGCAGCAGCTGCAGCTTGCAGCAAACGACTGTACCTGGCACTGCCAGCGCTGGGCGCCACCGCCGTTATTGCCCTGGCAGTTGTTTTGACAGGCAGCCGGGGCGGTTATATTGGGCTTGCTGGCGCAGCGCTTGGCTTGTCTGTCCTGATGGGCAGCTGGCTCTGGAGGCAGAAACCACAATCAAGACTTACTGTAATTATCTGCCTGGTGGCAGTGGCTGTTATTTTTGGGCTGGCCTTGCATTTTGTGCCAACTGTTGAGCAGCGCGTTTTATCAATTTTTGCTGGTGCAGAGCATACATCTAATCGCTACCGGTTAAACGTGTGGATTGCTGCACTGAAAATGTTTCAAGACAACTGGTGGTTTGGTGTTGGTGTAGGAAATAAAGCGTTTGAACTGGCCTACGGCTTATATATGACGACCGGCTTTGATGCTCTCGGTACATACTGCTTGCCTCTGGAGGTTGCAGTCGAGACCGGTGTGCTAGGACTAGCAGCTTTTGGAGCGCTGATAGTAGCAGCTCTTGCCCGCGCACATGTGA
Source organism: uncultured bacterium (assembly GCA_903835185.1). Taxonomy (GTDB): domain Bacteria; phylum Cyanobacteriota; class Vampirovibrionia; order Obscuribacterales; family Obscuribacteraceae; genus CAILLX01. The sequence continues at coordinate 42,175 of CAILLX010000071.1, forward strand.
ATTTTTATGCCTCTACAGACAGTTGCGTGCGCTGGCTCATCGCCGGCTGCACCAGCGCAGTCATCGGCATGATGGCACATGGTATGGTCGATACAGTGTTTTATCGCCCACAAGTACAGCTAATCTTCTGGATGATGATAGCTGTTGTTGCCGGACAGACGACGCTCAAGGCAACAACCGGCAAAGGATCTGAGTCGGCATAAATAAAGATGTAAATGCAGGTCTTTAGGCAAAGGTCAAAAACAGCTTACCATCTGTATCTTGATCAATTACAAGTTGACCTTTGTCCATCTTTTGGGCCGCACTCTTCAGCTCCCGAAACACAACTTTCTGCTCTTCTGGCGAAAGCACCTCTCTTAGCCTGGTTAGGTAAGCAATATTTGAGCTGGTCAGCTGCTCGTGAATGTCACGCCTAATCTCATCGCATCTTTTCATTATCTGTCACCCAACACAGCCAACACAAGTTTTAATGTCGCTCTTCCTGGCAGTCCAGTCTGCCACCAGCTGAGCTGACAGAAGTCATCACTAATTAGTCAAGCAAGGTTCAGCCACAGCTTCAGAGACGCGACCATGGCGATCCCGAACTTGAACAAGATCAAGTTTAGTGAGACTTTCTTACAAACTCGTGACTTATTTTTGGCAAACTCAGGTCAGGTAATTAAATTCACCCCATTGACATCACGCATGAGGTGCATCATTATAATGAGCTAATTGAGAAAGCTCAGGATGAATGTTTTCGACCATATAAGGTTTCATCAATCTCGGAGCCAGAGCAAACGAGTCGTCAAGTCCCGGTGAGAATACTAGGGAAAATACCGTGTTTTTCCTGTCCAACAGTTTCTATGCTTAAACAAGTCGCCGTGCTTTTTAAGGCATGAGAAGGATTAACCAAACCGGCGACTTACTAAGTCTCGGAACTTCTTCTGGTCAAAGGATTTTCGGACACAATCATCGTAGAGGGGCAGTTATCTGCGCCTCTACAATTTTTTAGAGGCAGTATGCAACCAGCTCAAACTGACATGCTTATTTGCTTCACAACTAAGGAGTCCACTACTGCTTCTTCTGCTTAGCAACCATTACCTCTTGTAGACAAGGGATGCGTGAAGGTAAACAACCTGCAAAATCACAGTTTCAAACAGGCAAATTTTATTACAGCACCGCTGTTTATTGTTAAGATGGTGCCTGTTCGTGGTTAAAGTTGTGAGGTTAAAGCTTATTGGTTGTTGTAGCGTGGCAGGCATACTCTTACAACTGGAGCACAAGCATCAGTGCCACGACTGCTAGTTCTTTAAGCATTGTATAATGCTGCTCTGTTTACCCTGTCTATGAAAGTCGATTATCAGGTGAAAATGATGAAATCAAGGATTATTGTGAGTACCGTTGCCGCTTTGTCGTTAGCTGTGGCAAGCGCTTTTACACCAGCTTTTGCAGGAAAACCTGCTCAAGCAACAACTGTTAAGATTGGCTACTTCAACCTGGCACTCGTCAAAGCCTCGTACCCAGAAGCTGCCGGATCTGAGTCGTTGAGAACGCAAGCTGAGAATCAGCTTCGTAGAGACGTAGAAGAAGGCAACAAGACACTTCAGAAAGCTCAAGAAGAAAAGAAGCCCAAAGAAGAGCTTGAGAAGATGGCCCGCGATCTGCAAACGACAATCAATGCCAAGCAACAAGCTTTAATTCAACTTGTGCAAACACAAGCTGCTATAGCTACTCAAAATATAGCTCAAGCTGTCAACCAGGTAGCCAAGGAAAAGACCCTTGACCTGGTAGTCGACGGAGCTGGTGTCTTTGCCGGTGGCGATAAGATTGTCAACAGCGGAGATGACATCACCGAAGCAGTAATCAAGAAGCTACAACCAGCAGCTCTCAGAAGAACAACAGACACTACTGAAAAGAAGTAGTCTTTAAGTTACAGTCAGCATTGGCTATTCAGGCAGGGGCACCTTATCTCAGGAGAAAGGTACCCCTGCCTCATTAATAACTGTAAATCGATAGGTCAAAGCTGCCAGATAAAACGACTTTGCAGTCAATGTAGTTACAGCTGTTGCAGCCATGTCGATAATTTATGCAACAGTATCAATGCTGGTCGCTCCATGGGTCACAATCCCAGCAGGTTGAGATCGAGTCTGTCGGCATACCGTTGTCAAACGGTTGAATCCTGGACTACTGTTAACCAAATAAGCTAAATTCGGAACACAAGGTACACTAAGTGGTGGCAACCATACTGCTCCCGCCGGTGGTGGCAAATCGCAGAAGTTAACTCAGGGCACTTGCCAGCACATGCATTGGAGAGTAATCTACAATATACTAATAGTCGGAATCTGTTGTTTACAACTGGTCAAGGGCAATCTAGATAGGAATGGCATATGACATCTGTTGGAAAAAGCCGGGATTTATCAACTGCTTTTCTCAGACAGCTTCGTCGGTTTTCTACCGGACGTCAGCTGGTGATACTCGCAGCAAGCTTGTCGATAGGAACAAGTGCATTTGCCCAGGGGATGGTCACCGGTGGCGGTACTAGCAGTTCGAGCGTCACTAACACTGGAAGCAACCTGATTTCGCAAGTTCCTGCAATTGAGGCTAGCACTTCAACAGCACGAAGCAGCACAATTCTTCCAACTGACGTTGTACCGCTGCCAGCTGCTCAAGAAAGAACCTCCTTCGGAGAAAACATGCAGCTGCGAATCTTGCAGCGGCTCCCTGCTCCGTTCTATTTCAATGCCAGTGTTGAAGCATCTGTTCGTGAGGAAACTAACGTCTTCCAGTTTCCGACGAAGCGCAAGTTCTTGACCCAACTCCCTCGCCCATCGGTGATGGCAGCCTTGAGTGCAACCCAGCAAGGGCAGATTCTTAATACGCTTAACCATTCTGATGCCTTTGACACTGTATTTCGCGTCCTGCCAAACGTTACCTGGGGTTGGGCTTTAAAGCCGAGAACCAGGGTGTACGGCAACTATTTCATGATCCGAGATGAGCTGACACACTGGACCGTTCTTAATACAGTTATCCATTCTATTGGGTACGGAATTCAGCAAGACTTGCCAGTAGGACGACGTGGCAATATGCAGTTCGACTTCCAGTGCCGCGAACTTTATCAGCTGCACTCCAAGCCGGTATTTGACTTCTTGCCAGGAGCAACATTCTCATACGTGTTGACACCACGAACGGTGTTATTCGTAAACACACTTGCTCAGCTGAGAGGCAAAGGTTATTTCCGCTCCCCAAACAAAGAAATTGATCCTTTCTATACCTGGGGCGGCTATTATGCCAAGAATGGCTGGGCATTCTCAGCAACAAGCACCTTTGTGCAAAACTTCAGACAGCCATTCCACAGTCAGGCAACTATTCCGGTTAACAACTACTCAATCATCTCCGACTTTGAAATTGCCCGCAGATTGATTAAACAGTTGCCCGGGCTGCAAGCTTTTGCCCGCGCCGAACCAATCTGGAACTTTCATTCTCACTCCAAGCCAGGACTTACCGGAATGGACTTCCGTATGTTCTTCGGTGTCAGGATGCAGGTAGGCAAACCAGCGTTGACCGCTGCCTATGAACAGATCAAACAACAGCTCGAAGAGCAGGAAACCACACCACCACCGCCTGGAAAAACGCCTGGAGAGCCTAAACCTTCTGCTTTCTTGATGCCTTATCAGGTCATCGCCGGTAGTGTGCAACCAATTCACGGCTTCCTGGGCTCAGATGTGGGACAGCAGTCAGAAACAGCCTATCCACAGCCGGTTGTTGTTGGCGACAGCAGTCAAACGGGTTCTTCAACAGCCTCCGACTCAGCATTAGCTATTGCTCTGCAACTGGCGCCATCGCCTTCTGCAGCCGAAGCCAAGAGTCCGGTCGGCACTGATGAACTGCCAATGCTTGTTTTGCTACCGCCAGCAGTAGCAACTGCACCAGCTGCCACAGCCAGCACGATTCCGCTGCCGGCGGCAGTTGCCGATAAGCCTGCCGTCTCGAGGTCGCCCAAACAGGTAAACCACCAGGCTCACGCTAAGAAGAGACACTCGCAGGTAGAGATGGTGCTAGTGCCACCACTTCCGACAGTTAACGCTGACTCGCGAGCCAATCCTTTTGGCGGCTCCGGTGCAGACCTTAAGCCACCTATGTTAATGCGCCCAATTCGTTAATAGCACAGGCGTCAATATTGCAACAAGAGCTGCTACTTCCAAGGTAGCGGCTCTTGTTACAGTACGCATAGAGCTCCCAATGCTAGTAGTGAGATTCCAAAGTTCCGCATACCGTAGGGGCGGATTGCATCCGCCCGCGGGCGCGCGCGAATGGAAGGTCGGTAAAAGTCTGTCCATATCGGCTAACATCTACGACACTGCTTGTTGCCTCTCTGGATGAGCGGTCGGCTGCCTGCCGGCATGAGATTCACAGTTGCTGCTTAAACGCCGGAGCTCTCTGGAAAAGTGTCCGCCTGGTCCTGCGATTCCGGCGGCAGGTCAAGACGGATACCGTTGTACTTGTTCATAGCATCAGCCACTCCATGCCTGACCCAGAAAATAACTGCTTCAGAAGCTAGAGCCAGAGACTTATTAAGCAGATCCTGCTGGGCAAGTGGATAACGGGAGAGCACATAATCAGCGCGAACGCTTCCACCAGGATCCGGTCCACAACCAAATTTCAGGCGATCAAAGTCTCTAGCGCCGCCCAGGCACTCAATAATCGACTCAACACCATGCTGCCCACCAGCACCACCGCCTGCCTGAAAACGGATCCTGCCGAGCGGCAGCGACACATCATCATGAACAATAAGAAGATCTTTGCTTGAAATTTTATACCAGCGGAGTATGGCTCCCACTGCTCTGCCCGATAGATTCATAAAAGTTGTGGGCTTAACAAGCAAAACGTCACGGCCTGCTAACTGCGCTCTGGCAAGCTCACAGAAGAGATCCCTCTTTGTCGAGAAATGGACACCAGATGCAGTGCCGATGGACTCTATGACTGTAAATCCTGAGTTGTGCCGGGTCAGATAGTATTCAGGTCCCGGATTTCCCAGACCGACAATTAGCTTCATAGCGAGGGAGACATTTGACTTAACCAGGTATTGAGAACTGCATAATTATAAGGGTGCCTGTTGATAAGCAACATTTTAGAATTGTTTGTGCCGAGAAACTTCACTCTTAATCGGCAAATGTTGATCTATGTTTGTGAACTAGATCGAGAAGAACGTATACACTTAACAAGACGTATAACTTTCTTTTCAAGGCACCGTCCATAAGTGAGTTTAACCGGTATGGCTGACAACAACACAGTTCAATTCTCATATCTCCCGCACACTGACGAAGAGCGGCAAGAGATGCTCAAGACAATCGGTGTCAGAACTTTCGACGATCTTGTTGCTCATATTCCGCCGCAGATACGGTCCAAAGGACTGAACCTTCCCGAGGCGCTCAACGAACTTGAGTTGCGCGAGAAGATAGTCAATCTGGCAGCCAAGAACATACCGGCATCACAACAAGCCTGCTTCCTGGGCGGTGGTTCATACAGGCGGTTCGTACCGGCAGCTGTGCCGGCTCTGGTTTCACGTTCTGAATTTGCTACCGCCTACACTCCATATCAGCCTGAGGTCAGCCAGGGGAGCCTGCAAGTTATCTATGAATTTCAAACAGCTGTCTGCCTATTGACAGGCATGGCTGTAGCTAACGCTTCTATGTACGATGGTCCGACAGCAACAGCTGAAGCAGCTTTAATGGCCTCACGCCTGACCGGGCGCAGCAAGTTTGTCATCTCTGCTTCTCTCAACCCTGAGCATAAAAAGGTCCTTAATACTTATCTTCACTTTTGCGGCATGCAATCAGACAGCGTGCCTACCCAACAAGGAGTGCTAGAAACAGACGCTCTCGACCAGGAGACAGCTGCTGTTATAGTCCAGCATCCTAACTATTTTGGCTGTCTGGAGGATTTGCAAAACCTAGCTACTACAGCCCATGCCGCTGGCGCTCTGCTCATCGTCATCACTGAGCCTATTAGCCTGGGACTGTTGAAGCCGCCAGGCGATTACGGCGCAGATATAGTTGTCGGTGATGCACAACCTTGCGGCAATGATCTGTCATTTGGCGGACCGTCAGCTGGTTATATGGCTACAAAGACAGAGTTTGTCAGGCAGCTGCCAGGGCGACTGGCTGGAGCTACAGTGGACAACCGCGGGCAGCGGGCATTTACACTGACTCTGCAGACACGCGAGCAACATATAAGACGAGCCAAAGCAACCTCCAACATCTGTAGCAATCAAGCTCTGAATGCGCTCACAATGCTGGTTTATCTTACTCTTATCGGCCCGCAGGGGCTCAGAGAGCTTGCCGAGGTAAGTGTGCAGAGGGCACATTATCTGGCTGACCGTCTCTGCTCTTTGTCCGGGGTTAAGTTGAAGTTTCCCCAGCGCTTCTTCAATGAATTTGTTATTGAAACTGTTTTGCCCGCCTCTCAAACTCTCAGCCAGCTTAAAGAATACGGAATTTTAGGCGGGATAGACCTGGGCAGAATCGATTCAGCTTATGCAAATTGCATACTTATTGCTGTAACTGAGATGAACAGCCGCTTAGAGCTTGACAGTTATGCTGACCAACTAGCTGTAGTTCTGGACTCAGCCGGTAAGGAGCCTGTTGTTACGACACGACACATGTAAATGTCAGATGTTTCGGTATAATTCTACTCTTGTATCCGGGCTTGCTCCCGGGCCATATTTATTTGAGGTGGTAGTCGATCTCATGGAACCTAGAGAACCTGTAACTCCAACAGTTGGCAACATATCGCCAGATCTAAATCAGCCAGCTGTCAGGCAGCTGGACAGACCAACAGAACCCAAGAAGCTTCACCAGAAAGAGAGCAGCCTCTTTATTCAACTCATCCGCGAGGGAATTGAACTGGTGGTAGTAACTCTAGTTCTCCTCATTGTTATTCGCTGGGCTATAGCTGAAGCACGTTACATCCCCTCCAGCTCGATGGAGCCAACTCTCCAGATTAGCGACCGGCTTCTTGTAGAGAAATGGTCAGGTCATTTTGGTCAACCAGTAAAACGTGGAGACATTCTTGTCTTCTATCCGCCGCCGGTCGAAGTTGGCGGCAAGGATCTTAGCTATGCTCCACTTTCCTGGCTAGGTCGTGCTACCGGTTTACCTTTCTTGCCAAACGAGCCAGCGTTCATTAAGCGTTGTATCGGTCTGCCTGGAGACCGTATTCGCGTCCAGAAGGGCGTCGGTGTTTTTATCAACGGCGAGCTTCTTGACGAGTCACTCTACACCAAAGAACGTCCCAACTACGACCTTAATAATCTTTGCGACATAGGCGGGAGATCATCTACAGGCGTATTAATTAGACCTTACGAAGACAGCAAGGGTTCAGTTGTCGTGCCTCCAGGACATCTCTTCATGATGGGCGACAATCGCAACAACAGTGAAGATAGCCATGTTTGGGGCTTTCTCGATCAAAAACGTGTGGTTGGACGCGCTTGCCTGCTTTTCTGGCGCAGACTAGACGCACCACTTTACCCACGCTTTCTTGACGAAGGAATCCAGGAGAGATAAAGCTCACTTTGGCAGTGATAGATCTGGAGAATTAAGCTGTTTAGACTTGCTTAATCAGTCTAACGGTGCTTGCACGTCTGGTGTGCGTCCGGACACAATAGATCTCACAAAGCTATCAGTATTAACTGGGTGTAAAGGAACAAGACAGTTAAGCAGACCACAGGCGCATAGATGCCCAAAAATTTCAGCTCGCGACCGGTCAAGAAAGATTTGCCTAAAGCATATTATGGCGATGAGATTACTACCTATATAGAAGAATGTCGCCAGTCAGTAGCTCGTGCCAGACGGCAGGATGTGATAACTGGAAATCGCCCGGGTCGTTACTTGAGACCCACCGGTACGAACGGTAAGAAGGCGCAGTCGACGACCACCTGGCAGCCGACGCGCACTGGCTCTGAGCAGGAAGAAGCGCTGCGCAAGCTGGAATCAGACCTGACCAGGCGGGAGCTTGATCTCATTGAGCGCGAGATTAAGTGTGCCGGATTGCAAAGAGAGCTAGATCAGCTACGTCCTCTCTCCGGCCTTTATCGGGTTGTCAAGGCTATGGCAACAGAACGCAAGCTGGAAGCTCTTCTTGATGTCATCACCAGAGAGACGCGGCAGATTCTCAAATGCGACCGGCTGAACGTCTTTGTGCTTGAGCCGCAGTCTCAGGAGCTCTGGACACAAGGAGTGGACAGGCAGCCTGTCAGGCTGCCGCTTGCAAGCAGATCCATTGTCAGCATCACTGCGCGCAGTGGTGAAGTAGTAAATATTCCTGACGCTTATACTGACCCACGCTTTGACTCAAGCGCAGATGCACTCCTCGGTTATCACACTGCTACCATTCTCTGCGTGCCTATGCACAACCATGAAGGTGCAGTAATTGGCGTATTCGAGGCTACCAACAAATCAGGTGGTCCATTTACTGCTGATGATGAAGAGTGGCTGACCGCTCTGACTGCAGTAGCTGCGGGGCTCATTGAACAAGCTCAGGCTTACGCTGAAATTGAGCATTTCGTTGATAAAACTCTCGAAACTCTAGCCCAGACAATTGACAAAAGAGATCCGCTCACAGCAGGACACTCAATTCGTGTCACTAGATACAGCCTTCTTATCGGCAACTCTTTAGGTCTTCCCCGGCAGGACATGGATGTTCTCCGCTACGCAGCCATGATGCACGATTACGGAAAGATTGGCGTGCCTGAAGCTATCCTGTGGAAAAATGGCCGATTGACTCCGCAAGAGTACGGGCTTGTACAGACACATGCTCGCATTACATATGAGCTCCTTTCTAATCTCCCTTTTACTCGCCGCCTGGCAGATGTACCGGTGGTTGCTTCCTGCCATCACGAGAAGCTTGATGGTTCCGGTTATTACCGCGGACTTAAAGGTGGCGAGATTCCATTTCTAGCACGCATAATCACTGTTGCTGATGTTTTCGATGCTCTCACATCTGTAAGGCATTATCGAAACCGCATGGTCATCACTAAAGTGTCAGAAATTATGGAATCGGGGCGGGAGCATCATTTCGACTCGGACGTCATTGCCGCTTTCTCCCGTGTTCCTGCCGATCAAATCATTACGGTTATGGAATCGGAGCGCGGGCAGGACGTATCGGCTGAATTTGGACCATTCAATCTTGTGCCCTGGCACCGTCTTATTGAACTATGTGATGGCGCTGTTGCTGAGCCGTTTGAGGAAGGTCTAAGAGAACTGTTCGATCACATTTATTTTGCTGGACTGCCGACAATTCAGGATCTTGACTAAGATGAACTTTCCAGACTTTACCACTGCAATCAAGTTCTTAGAAGAGGAGATTAAGACTGGCGCAGGTTTCCTCTCCTCCAAGATAGACAAGATGACCTATGCAGCTCTTATAAACTGTCTCAAGAGCACCGATGCTATTGCAGTAAAAACTGCCATCGACCAGCTTGCATCTGAAAAGCGTCCGCTGGCCATTCCGCCACTCTACCTGGTGTCTGTGGCACATCCTAATGAGTGGGTGAGGCGACAAGCAAAAGTCGGGCTGTCCAAGCTGATTTTACCAACCGATCTCACAAAGGTTACAGAGGACAAAGATACTAAAGAGGCAGTCATGGCCCTCATCGACAAATACGGACATTTTCGTGCCTGAAAACATGAGCTATTTCTAGGGGTGCAACTGCTCTATAAGCCGTACAATAAGTTGATTCAGAGCGTATTCAAGCCGACCACGGAGCGCCTGCACACTCCGGACAGGCATCCTATCATGCGCCAGGAGCCATCGCTGTGCCATTACTTATTTTCACACCCAACACACGTGCCCGAACGTGGTCAACGATGCTTTCTTTATTGCTCTGCTTTGCTGTCTGTTCGCAAATATCCGCCTCAGTAGCGCAGGACGCTGCTACAAGCGCTCCAGTCTTGTTAGATCCACCACGAGGTCTGACTCAGCAAACCAAAGCAACCAATATGTCCAGCGCTCAGCCAGGCGTGCCACAAGCTGGCAAAACAGACCGAACAGCACCGCGGACTCAACCTATCCTGCTCAAGCCGGCAGCTGGACAGTCCGGGCTGCCTGTTCCTGTAGAACCTTTTACTTCACCCGAGCCGGAAGAACCAAGCTCAACAGACACTCCACAGCTACCTCAGAAAACAAACACTCCGTCCCGTCCGGCACCCACTAATACCACAGGCAAATCGCCGGCAGACAAGCCTGCTGATACACTCATAAAGACACCTGCTGCTGTGGGCACCACTGGTGAAATGGAAGGAGACAAACCTGCCGAACTTTTCATCAAAGTAGCAGTACCGCACGGCATTCAAGCAGTAGATGGCTTTGCAGCCTACCCCTATCCAGTAAAACCGCCTAAGATTGCTTACGCAATCGGTCCACTGCCTGTGAAGCGTAAAGACCTGAAAGGTATGCTTATGTATGCTGGTTATAATTCGCGTTCCCATTCAGAAGAACCATACCCACCCGGCGGCTGGCGTTTTCAATATGCGATGGCTGCAGCACAGAGGCGAAGCGGCATCAGTTATCCACACACTATGATCGGTGTGTATCCCTGGATTAATGACATCATTCCATATATCCGTCCGGAGATTGAGCGATCAAATAAAGCAGAGGAAGAGCGAAAGAAACGCTATGAGGCTGCCGTTGCTGAGTATGATAAAAAGTATTTTGAGATACAGAACGAATCAACTAGAAACGGACTGTTTGTAGTTAACTTCCGCCTTTATCGTAAGGGACAAGGTTATGCCAGACTACCAGCAGGTACCTGGTGGATTGCTGGACAGCGTAAGGTACCTGGTCTGAGTTATTACTGGCAGATTCCTATCACAATTGCCTCTGGCGCCCGGGAAACAGTGACTCTACGTGAGGACAACGCACTGGTTATCCAGGGCGGCTGGTAAAAGCGCCTATCTCCTGAACAATGACCTGAACCATCGGTTTGGCTTGCAGGCGGGACCTTAACATCTTGGCAACCATATCACGAATAGATGCTCTCAGTGCAATAAGGTCGCCGTTGCAGGAGTCCCGGTATGACGCCACCAAATTGACCACCGCCGCTTTCAACTCTTCAGCTAAGCCGTCCCATTCTGGTGCCTGCAGAAATCCCGACGCACTCCCTTCAAGAGTAGGACCAGCAAGAATAACCAAACTGTTATCAACCGCCAGCACCACAGACAGCACTCCTTCCAAGCTGAGATTCCTGCGTTCGTTGACTGAAAAGGTTGTGACGCGCTCTCCTTGATCACGATTGTAAAGAACAGCTTGTGCTTCAATTGAGCCAGCTATCTGGGCCAGTCCGTTGCCAATCTCCAGAATCTCTCCGTTCTGAAGAGGAAACACTGCTTCCGGTGGCATTCCCCACTCAATAGCCAGGTGAGCATGAGTCATCGTATGCCGTCCTTCACCTAGTGCTGGCACAAAGAACTTTGGCTTTAAGATGGAGAGCATCAGTTTGAGTTCTTCGCAGCTAGCATGTTTTGAGACATGCACACCGTCTTGTGCTCCCGAATAACACTTAACTCCCAACGAGACCAGCTGATCGAGCACGCAAGCCATCTGCCGCGACCTGCCAGGACTGATATCTGCCGAGTAGACAACTGTGTCTCCGTCCTTAAGGGCAATCTCTTTATGCGCGCCGCTAGCAAGCTCTTGCATCATATTCATCGGATCGCCTTCACCGCCGGTAGCGATAATGAGAACCTCTTTGTCAGACAGTTTGTTAAGGCTATCCAGACTTGCTTCAATTTTGCGATCATAAATGAGATTGCCGGTCACAGCCGCCACCAACGCTGCCTTTATTAAGGTATCGCCAACAAGCACCACTTTACGATTGAGTTGCCAGGCAATATCAAAAAGTATTTGCAGCCGGTGAGTATTAGTTCCCGGTATGACAACAATTACTCGGCTTCCAGCTGCTGATATGTATTTCTGCAAACTGCCAGTAACAGACTTTTCTGAAGGTGTGTAGCCGCTATTCTCCACTCCAGCCGAGTCGCTTACTAAGAGCAAGACTCCCTGGTCGCCAATTTCCGCCAGGCGTGCAAGATCAGGTAGTCTGGCATCTACAGGGGTCTGGTCGAGCTTGAAAGAGGATGTGTAAATAATTCGCCCTTCCGGAGTGTCAATCTTGAGAGCGCAAGCATCGGCAATAGCGTCATTTACCCGCATCCATTCAACTTCAAATGGACCTATCTGATAAGGATGTCTTGTCTCTATGGTATCAATTACGGTATCAGTACCACGGTCCATCAGGCTCTGCGAGACAAAAGTGGAGACAAATCGTGGTGCAAGAATGCGAGGGATCTTAAGGTGGTTAAGCAGGTAGCCTACCGCTCCAGAATGCTCTTCATGACCGTTGGTCAGAAGCAAGGCAAGGATGCGCTCAGCATTTGCCTCGAGAAAGTTGGTGTTTGGCAACAACAGGTCCACCCCAGGCAGGTCCTCACCTGGGTAGCTTGCACCAGCATCTATTAGCAATAACTCACTACCGAAGCTGACAACCCATAGCACCTGCCCAATTTCGCTCTGACCACCCAGCGGCACAACTGACAGCTTGTTATAGCTCAAGCATTCAGGCGCTATCATCTTAAACTCCTTTATTAAAGCGTTGCCAGTATTCAGACTGGGCAGTACTCCACATCACAACCTCTGTGTCCGCACTCATCCTACTTATTTCTGGATTGTCTGCTTCCATATCTCATTCATTCGGAGGACTGTCCACCAGCTATAATTTCAGCCATACTTGTTCAGCTAAAGTCTTGATAAGTGCTACCCCTTTTAGTGTAACCAATTGTTTGCAAGAACGAGGCTTGAGAAAAATGATCAATTTCCAAGAGGTGATGAGAAAGCTGCTCACCCCTGCTTCTGTTGATCCATCAATAGCTGGACGTCCAGCTATCGTACTGACCGGAGCCGACCCTGGCGGAGCTGACGATAAAATTACCAGTTATGGAGCCCTGCAAAGATTAATTGGCAGAACAGTTGCTGAGTACCGCCGGCTTGGCGTTAGGTCAGGAGATGCAATTGTTTTCTGCTCACCCAACTCACCAGAGCTGGTTGCCGGAATTGCAGCAGCCTGGAGCATAGGTGCTACAGCTATACCGGTTGATGTCAGGCTTACTCACCAGGAAGTGGGCAATATAGCTGCCCGCGTCAATGCTAAGGTCGTTTACACGCCAGGTTTCTCACTGCCAGGTTTCCCCGCCCTGGCACCACCTGAGTTCCCCCAAGAGGGATTAGAGATCAATTTCCTCGCTGATGTAAAGCCTAATACACCAGGACTGGTGATTTTAACCTCTGGCACTACCGGCATGCCAAAAGGAGCTGTGCATACTCTCGGCTCCTTGATGGCTAACGTAACTGAAATTGGCTCAGTATTTGGGCTCACAGAAGGCAAGAGCACTTTGCTACCGTTACCAGTCAGCCACATATTTGGCATTGAAGTTACGCTTGCCTTCCTGGCTCTTTCCGGCACTGTAGTTTTTTCTGACTTTTCCCCAAACAGATTCTGGACTGTCATAGCACGCATGAAACCAGCACTGGTAATGGCAGTGCCAACCATATACGGCTCTTTGCTCAACCTTCCTCATCCGGGCTCAGTGAGCCAGCTGGTGGAGTTTTACCTTTGCGGTGGAGCGCCGCTTTCCAGCTCACTGTCGGCTCAGTTTGAGCAGACGTTCGGCAAACATATTGTGCAGGGCTACGGATCCACAGAGACACAGATTATAACGGTCAATAAGGATGGACCGGTCAACTCTGTAGGACGAGCCATCCCGTCCGTGACAATAGAAATAGTCGATTCACTTGATCGACCGCTTCCTGAGGGCTCCCAAGGTGAGATTAGAGTCACAGGCAGCTGCCTGATGCAAGGGTATTTAAACCAGGCGGAAGCTACTGCTGCAGTTCTGCATGATGGACACTACCACACAGGCGATATTGGTTTTATTGAAAACGGATGGGTGTTTATTTCTGGCCGTTCCAAAGAGATGATCATTGTAGCCGGCAACAAAGTGTTTCCTACTGAAGTCGAGTCTGTATTGCGGCAGCATCCTCTTGTCCAGGAGGTAGCAGTAATCGGGGAGCCACATCAGAAATTAGGACAAATTGTCAAAGCTATAATTGTTGTCCCTCCCGGCGACTTTAGCAGTCGTCTGACAGCTGGAGATACAAAGTCCGCCCGGGAAGAGCTGAAGGCCTGCTTGAGAGAGTTTTGCGCAAGCCGCCTCAAGCGAGAATTGCGTCCTATGGAGTGGGAGTTTCGTCCGGCATCTGCACCACTTCCCAAGACAAGTTCAAGCAAAATTGATTGGAAGAAGTTGCAACAGCAAACCGCACCAGCAGAAAGTAGATTCGAAGCATCAGTTTAATTTGAACTTTTTGACAGTGCCAACCGTTAAATAATTGAAACGTTAGGTCTGCACGCTCAAAAGGATGGGAAAGATCATGCTTCACGAGGTCAGAAGCTCCAGGGAGGACCCGCCTCCTGCTGTCAGTCAGAACATTTCTCAGATTCTCCAGGCAGTTTTTCAACTCACAAAAGTGGCAACGGGCTCACCTGTGTCTGGTGCTCGCAGCAGCGACCGCCATCTCATACCACAGGAGGCTCACAGACAGATCGTCTTTGCTGTAATTCCGCCAGGGTGCACCATTTATGGTATGCCTATGAGAAGGAGGGAGAGAGCATCGGGCAAGTTTTTCCCATAGGCTTTCCAGCTATCGCTCACCTGGTGGGGAGAGCTAGCGTAAGCGATAGCTTGGAAAGCTTTCCTGGATGAGCGCTCTTACTCTTGTCCCACTAACCCTGCTACAACACGTCTCAATCTGTTTACTCGATCGGCTAAATCGTGAATTGCCACAGCTTCCCGTCCAATGTCTAATGAGTCAGGACGCGGACTTTGAGTAAGCACGACAAGCTTATTGTAGTGATCTTCGATTGCAGCGGAAGCTGCACGAATCTCCTCCCATGATTGTGAGGCAGAAGCAAACTTATTATCCGGAACAATGATGGCAGCAACTTCATTTGCTAATAGCTTTACAGCATAGTCAAGCTGCCTCATAAGCAGTTTGAGCTGCCGGGGGCGTGGTGGTAACGGTCCAGCATAAGCCATACCTGTAGGATTGGGCATAGGCTGTATGACTACACCACCAGGCAAGACATTGGGCCCGCGTACCTCAACAAGCTCCTTCCTTGTCACTTCACTCATTAACGTTAGAGTAGATCGCTCAAGGTCGCGCGAAGTTTGACCCAGCTTCGCCAGCCCAGCTTCTGTAAGTAATGCCGCACCACGGACAGAGCCTTTGAGCTGCAATGTTGCGTCGGGTTGCACCACCGGCGGTGCATCTTTATCATGTACAGCGGCAGGAGCTGCCTGCCCGGCATTTTCACGTGAGGCAGGCTGATTGCTTACCTCAGAGGACATACAACACTGCGGCGCAAGACACATGTATACAGCCACACCAAACAGTCCTACCAACTTTGGCATCGGCCCTCCTAACTTTGCCTCGGCAAAACCTTCGTCATTAATCAGTTATTTGGAGCTGCTTCTGCGCCAGCCTGGATACTATTCAGCCTCAGCAGGAGCTCTCGTTCCTCCATTATGACATGTAGGCTAAGAGCTTGGAGTCTGTCCAATTCACAGGCGTTACAGGCGCCCGGCAGTCGATCTGTGCAAGCTGGCAGTCACTTGGCTCCACCATTGACTATTTCGCCTAAGAAAGGCAACTCACGATACTGTTCAGCATCGTCCAGTCCGAAACCGACGACAAAAAAGTCTTCAATCGTGAAGCCTACATAGTCTGCCTCCACCTGCACTCGTCTCCTGGAAGGCTTATCGAGGAAAGCTGCCAGTTTTAAACTGGCTGGATCAAATTGATCTTGCAGATATTCTTTAAAGAACTTGGCTGTGCGCCCTGAATCAACGATATCTTCCACTATCAGTATGTGTTTATGTCTGATATCAGGCAACTCAAGATATGGTGTCTGGATGACGCCGGTACTCTCTTTGCCACTACCATAGCTGGAGAGTCGCACAAATTCAAGTTGCAGCGGATTCTTCAACTTTATGGTTCGCACCAGGTCGGCTAGAAAGAGAATTGCTCCTTTCATAACCCCTATTACAACCAGGCGATCGACCTCTTTATAATCAGAAGAGATCTGCTCACCCATCTGGTCTATACGCTCTTGAATCTGAGCCGCCGAGTATATTTCGCGAATTGTAGGCAAACTTCCTCCTCCACTGCAACACACTTCTTGAGCGCGCCGGCAGACAGTTAACCTGGCGGACCTGCTTCTTGCCTGTCCTGCAAACAGGTTCACTATTCTCGCAGAAAAGTAAATGGAAGCAAGCTCCAGGACACAGCCAGAACATTAATAACAACTGGCGCCATTGCATGACTGCAGGGATAATAACAAAATGTTACGATGCCAACGACTTAAGAGAGAGCTGAAATGGTCCTCAAGACAGCAGACTGGGCAACAGTACAGAGTGTCCTCAATGAAACTCACGCAATCTGGTCATCCGGGCTGAACAAAAGCCTCTACTATTTCCACATCTATCGCCAGTTAACACATCCCTGGTCTCGCAAGCATTTCCGCTTTATGGTTGACAGCCATAACAAAGGAATTACAGGCAGCCTGAAAATCTATTCTATGAATCTGTCCAGCCGCGGACGGCAATATCGCCTGGCAGGACTGGGAGCTATCTACACAATGGAAGCCCGTCGCGGACTGGGTTTCGGTAGAAAACTAATGAAGCAAGCTATCTCGCTGGCCCGGGCGGAACGGTTCGACGCAATTTATCTCTTCTCCGAAATTGGCTGCGAGTTTTATGAACGCTTTGGTTTTGAACTGCTGGGAGCACGAGACTTCTTTATTGATCTTTCTCCACCTCACTTGCAGCTTAATGTGACAACTGCTGCCGGCTGTCAGTCCCCCCACCATGCCTGCCCGATTAGCCAGAGGGATATTCCTGAAATGGTCAGGCTATACAGGCGCTGGCTCAGACGCCAACCTTATGGAGTCTATCGCACAGATTCTTACTGGAGATACAAACTGGATCGAGAGGCATACCTGCATGAGCACTCCAGCTGGCGCTGGCCCGGGCTCGAAGTAATCAAGGAGGACTGGCAGCAGCCTGATGGTGGATACGCCATTGTCGAACATGCCGGGAAGGTCTTAAGAGTTCTGGAGATAGTGGCAACAGAAGAAGTAGAAGAAAAACTCTGGACCAAGATAATCCAGCTGGCATTGTCCCGGAGCTGCGCAAGCATCCACGGCTGGGAAGCGCTTGAGCCGAAACGGACCCTTGGCAGCAAGTTGAGCAACCGCTGGTGGGGGATGCCAATGATCCTACCGCTGACAAAATCGCTGCCTCTCCCCGGGCTGCCCGAGCGGTGCAGATTCTTAGAGCTCGACCACCTTTGAAGCAGTCAGCTCCTGCCTTCTCATACATGCACTCACCGTCAGACTGAAATCTTATCTTGCCGAGCCTGCAGGCTCCTTCACTGCCCAGGTGCGCTCTCTGGACGCTCCTGCCGCCTCAATTGCCAAGATGGCTGCCGGCACTGCTTGCGATGTCCTCACGCCAGCGCCATACCTTCTCGAGATCAACCTGAAATCTTAGTACTATCTCATTCTGCCTGGCAAACCTTAGCTAATCTTGTAATCTCACGATTGCCCGCTCTACAGTTGCTACACTTTACTCGTTAGGGCTTACACACAGGTATTTGGTTGTGAAAACATTAGCTGCTGACTGCGCCCAAAAGCAGAAAAAAGGACGCGTTGTAAACGACTTCTCAATCCAGGTAGCTACCATTAATGGCTCGGGAAGCCAATCTGCCAACAGTGTATTGATGAGGTCCATCTTCGAGATGGGTGTGCCGGTATCAGGGAAGAATTTTTTCCCCTCCAACATTGCCGGACTGCCAACCTGGTTTACAATTCGCGCCAACAAAAAGGGTTATGTCGGACGTAAACGGGACGTAGACATTCTTATAGCAATGAATCCACAAACAGCTCTTGAGGATCTCAAGTCGTTGCTACCCGGCAGCGTTTGCATCAGCCCGGTTGAACTTAAGCTCGATGTTGTACGCAGTGATGTCAAGCACTACCAGGTGCCTTTTAGTGAACTAGGAGCCAAGACCACTGACCAGATTAAACTGAGAAAGCTCCTCACTAACATGATTTATGTAGGCGTGGTCGGCGAACTGCTCGGCATTGACGAAGCAGAGGTGGAAAAAGCCATCAATAAGCAGTTTGAAGGCAAAGCAAAAGCTATTGAGCTCAACCTCACTGCTGTCAAAATCGGGCGCGACTGGACACGAGAGAACCTGCCCAAAGACGATCCATTCTTTGTGGAAAAGATGGACAGCACAAAGAACAAGATAATGATTGACGGCAACGCAGCCGCAGCCATCGGTTGCCTGTTTGCCGGTGTTACGGTCGTCCCCTGGTATCCGATTACTCCAGCTTCCACACTTTGCGAAACTCTTATTGATTATTTGAAAGAGTACCGAGTTGATAAAGAGACCGGCAAAGCAACATATGCCGTAGTTCAGGCAGAAGACGAGCTAGCTGCAATCGGCATGGCACTGGGAGCAGGTTGGGCTGGCGCCAGATCTATGACATCAACGTCAGGACCAGGCATCTCTTTGATGGCAGAGTTTGTCGGCTGCGGCTACTTCACTGAAGTGCCGACAGTCATTTTTGATGTTCAACGAGTCGGCCCGTCAACTGGAATGCCAACAAGAACATCGCAGGCCGACATCATGTCGGTGCATCTGCTCTCTCACGGTGATACCAAGCACATCATATTGCTGCCGGCATCAGTAGAAGAATGCTATGAGATGGCTATACAAGCTTTCGACCTTGCCGAGCGTTTCCAGACTCCTGTGTTCGTGATGACAGATCTTGATCTCGGCATGAATCACTGGATGGCTGATCGCTTCGTATATCCGGACAAACCTATGGATAGAGGTAAAGTACTTAACGCCCAACAATTAGAAGAGCTAGGCACTTTTGCACGTTATCGCGATGTAGATGGCGATGGCATCTGCTATCGCACTCGTCCTGGAACTGTTCACCCTCTGGCCTCTTATTTCACCAGGGCGAGCGGTCACAATGAGAAGGCTCTATACTCCGAGCGTCCTGAGGATTATGTCAACCTGATGAAACGGCTTGACAGGAAGTACCAGACAGCACGGAAATATGTTCCTGCACCGCACGTACAAATAGAGCCAAAAGCAAAGGTAGGTTTAATAGCCTTTGGATCATCACACTGCGCAGTGGAAGAATCTCTAGATCAGCTACGTGATGAAAATAAGATGGCGGTAAGCTATCTGCGCTTAAAGGCGCTTCCAACTACTGAAGCTGTGAGAAACTTTGTGGAAACACATGACAGAGTATATGTCGTCGAACAAAATCGTGATGCTCAGTTAAGAGATCTGTTGCGGCTTGAAATGCCAGATCTGTCAATGAAATTGCGTTCTGTAACGCACTACGACGGTCTGCCAATTGATGCAAGATCTGTCACTGAGGCTGTACTGGAGCAAGAGAGGTAAATCACATGGTAGATAATGTTACTGCCGCTAAAGTCCCCTCTGGTGCTGCACCGGCTACCAATCGCATTGGACTCACTCTGGCAGAGTATAAAGGTGCTAACTCGACGCTGTGTGATGGTTGTGGTCATGATGCAATCACCAGCCAGCTAATCAAAGCCTTTTACGAGATGGGTGTTGACCCGTATACCGTAACCAAGCTCTCAGGAATCGGCTGTTCAAGTAAAACACCAGCTTATTTTCTCAATCAGGCTCACGGTTTTAATTCAGTCCACGGTCGTATGCCCTCTATGGCAACAGGTGTTGGACTGGCTAACCACAAGCTCATTCAGGTTGGCATCTCCGGCGATGGAGATACAGCTTCAATTGGGATTGGACAGTTTGTGCATGCGGTGCGCCGTAACGTCCCTATGCTTTATTTAGTGGAAAACAACGGCGTCTACGGATTGACCAAAGGTCAATTTTCAGCAACAGCCGACGTCGGCTCAAAGCTGAAAAGCGGTCTGGTCAACGAGATGCAGCCAATAGATCTTTGCAGCTTAGCAATTGAGCTGGGTTGTGCTTTTGTGGCCCGCTCATTTGCCGGCGATCCCAAACAGCTGATTTCGCTGTTGAAAGCAGCCATCTCACACAAAGGTACTGCTCTACTGGACATAATCAGCCCCTGTGTAACTTTCAACAACCACGAAGGTTCTACAAAGAGTTACAAGTATGCCCGCGACGCTGAAACACCTTTACATGATATCGGCTATGTTCCTTATTTCGAGCAGATCTCGGTCGACTATGAACCTGGCACTGTCACAGATGTGACAATGCACGATGGTTCTCATATCCTCCTGAAGAAGCTGGCTACCGAGTATGATCCGACCGACAGGGACAACGCAGTCGCCACACTGCACAAGTCGCAGCAGGAGCAGCAGTTCCTGACCGGTCTGCTTTATATTGACCCGACCAAGCCGGACTTTAATCAAACGCTCAACCTTATCGATGAGCCGCTTGCCATCCTGAAAGAGGACCAGGTGCGTCCACCTAAAGCAGTACTCGATGAGATTATGGATTCTATGAGCTAACCGGAGCTGTATTAGTAGCATCCCACCCGGCGTTGATCCAGCACCATAATTGCACTTGGGCTCAGCAACCCTGCACAGGCAGGATATTCAAGCTCGCACCGATACCAGGTATTGACTGATATGAAAACAGCTGTAATCGTTCACGGGACATCTAGCCGGGAGGAATACTACGATTCCGGTTTACCGTCAGCCAGCAATTATCACTGGCTCCCCTGGCTGCAGAAACAGCTAATTGTGCATGACTATGCTGTCTACACACCAGAGATCCCGAATTCATGGGCTCCCCATTATCCTACCTGGAAGAAAGAGTTCGAACGGTTTGAAATTTCCAGCGAGACAGCTCTTGTTGGACATAGCTGCGGTGGCGGGTTTCTTACACGATGGTTAAGTGAGCATGCCGATATTCGCGTTGGTAAAGTCGTGCTGGTTGCTCCCTGGCTCGATCCTAAACGCACCAAGACAACAGACTTTTTCGACTTCGTAATTGATCCTGCCCTGGCAAGTCGTACCAGTGGACTGACAATTTTCAATTCAGACAATGATGGGCAAGATGTGCAGAACAGTGTGTCCCTTCTAAGGGCTGCAATTCACAAGATCCAGTACCGCGAATTTCACAACTACGGTCATTTCTGCCTGAATGATATGAGAACAAGTGAATTCCCTGAATTACTTGCAGAGCTATTGAATTCCGACTGCTGTCAATAGAGCTGAATCACTGGTACCAATTCATTGACAAGCACTAGCTGACATCCTCAACCACAATGGTGTCTTGCGGCCATCAGTCAAAGATCATCAATTTATTCCCACTGCTCTTAGCGCTCGAACACGCCGCTGCTGTAAGGTCCATGCCCCTGGGTAACCAGTAGCAGGCAGGCAGCCATTTTAATGAGTTTATTTCTCAGACATACGTCAGCAGGATCTTTGCCCTTCATCGTGGCACGAAGTACCCGGCAGTTTTGGAACAAAGCTGTCATAGATACTTCAGATCTGGCTATTGTCATGCCATCAGCAAGATGAGTGACTCGAGTCCGTCTGCGTCCGACCAGATCTCCCCTCATGACTTGGGTCAGGCTCTTGTCCGAGCTGCTTACTATAAACTCAGAGCCAGCGTCAACATCAGTAGTGCGCTTACCAAGGGTGACTTTGACTGAACCCAATGCACCTTCATGAAGCGTGCGCACAGCTACAAGATCGTTGTTTACAGCAACCAGCATGGCAACTCCTCGTTTGGCACTAATGAGAACTGGCCCAGCCTTAAGCATACCTGGTCGCTCAGTAACCACAAGCACTTCTCCCTTAGTCACTATTGCTGGCTTACTGTGAGTATCGAGCTGGCAGTCTGCTGCCGGTCTGAGCAACAAGCCGTCGCTAAGTTTCACACGCTGCGGCAATGACGTGAGGATGTGCGGAGCAGCACTAGGCAGATCGACAAAACCGATCGGCTGCAGCTGTTCGCCTGATGAATCAGCGTCCCATTCAGAGATTGCAGAGCCCGGCAGCGGCGGGATTCTCAGTCCAATAGCAGGAGCTTTCGACGGATTCAGCGCCTTGAGCTCTTTCTTGATCTTGTCGAGGCGATTCATCGGTATCGGTGTGGTACTCGAATAATTGCACTGCAGAAGTACTTCGCGTTGAGACATATCACCGCGGTCAAAACGGCTCTTCCGCATCTTCATCCCGGCCAGAATTACCTTTCCATCCAGCACTGTCTCACGCTGCACTCCGTCGACCGGAATAAGCTCTTCCTCACTGGCATCAACTCCGGCAAATACAACCTCTTCGCCTTGCTGAATATTAATTACAGCTGACTTGCCAGCGGAAACGGCCGTAAAATGAGACTCTGAGCCAACAAGACTAGCTACTCTTGTCACGCCTGATGCCTTTTGCTCAATAACCACTGCTGCTCCTCCGGGCAGTTCCAACTCTCCGCTGGCTGTCCGAACTCGAGCACCCTCTTTTGCCGGCATTATTAATACGCGCCCTTCCTTGACTATAACATCACCTTCCGGCGAACTGGCAATCTCAGTACCTGGAGAACCTAGTACTTGCGTACCACCGCCATAGTTTTCCACAATAATCAGCTGGCACGACGTCTGAGTCACAACATATGTATCTTCATGCCCTACAGTCACCGGCGTTATCTTCAGCACTTCAGGCGTTGCATCGGTGCTCACCATCAGCGGTGTCGAAGTCGGTTTAGTGTCTATCGGTACCGGCTGCGGTGGTGTTGGTGTGCAAGTCGTACAAACGGGAGTAGGTGGAGGATTACAGCCCACGCAAATAGGAGGTGGATTACAGCCCACACAGACAGGCGGTAGTGGTGGCGCTGTCGACACTGGCGTGGGTGCTATGGCAGTAATTTGTGCACCGGTCACCACAATGTCACCAGTCGGATCAATCGAAATGACTCCACCATTAGCCAAAAACACTGGCTCTGCTTGCAAAGTAATACTGCCTGGATCCTTGGCGACAAACTCTATATAGCCATAGTTCGATTGTATGGAATGAATCTTCCCGATCACATTCACATTACCACTCAGAACCGGTACGTCGCTGGCGCCCCGCTCAGCCATTAAGGAGCTCACGATTGCATCGTAGTCGACAACTGCCGGAATCGCAAGAAGCAGTACTCCGCCACCACTATATTGAGAAGCACTGCCTGGACTATACTGAGCGACAGAAAGAATAGCACTGTCGGCAGCAACATCTATTTCCTGAGAAGCATGCAGAATGACATTGCCACCATAAGCGTTGACGTTGACTGTCGGTGCACCGGAGGCACCGGAGCCAAGACTCAAATCTCCGCCTACGGCATGAATAATCAGGTTGGCACCATTACTGCTGATAGCTACTCCATCACCAATGACAATGCCGCCATTGCTCGTTGTGATAGTAACTGCCCCCTGGGAAATTATCGCAGTGTTCGGTAGTGTTGCTGTCGGGGTACTTGAATCTATCCAGGACTGATGTACGCCACCACTTACTACAGCAGAGCTACCCACGTTAAGTGCTGTTGCACCGGACACAAGCACACTTCCATGCCCAATTACCTGCCCGCCATCAAGTATCTGTACTGCAGCAGCATGAGAAGTCAGGGCAATGTCACCAACTGACGATTGTACGTTGGAGATTTGCAGGTTCTCCAGCGCCGACCAGGATTGAATGTCTACCGTAGAACCATTGGTGTCCAGTACCGGACCTGCCAGTGTACTCACATTCACCTGTACACTGCTGCTACCACCTCTAAATTTGACTTGCTGCCCGGAAATCACTCCAAAATCGCCGCCTCCGGTAACATTAATGGCACCTGGTGTAATAGGGTTAAAGACAACATCACCGAAACCAGCAAAAATGCTCGAGCCGGAGTTATTGAACTGAACTCTGATGCTGCCGCTTGAACCCTGAATTCCGAGCTGCCCGCTCGTAGCCAGCAGACTATCGTTTACATTCAGGAGAGCGGTGTTAAACAAGATGCTGCCTGCTGCAGTGTCTCCCTGAGTAGTGATACTGGTATCTGCAGTCAACTGGAATGTTTGACCCACACTAGATGCTCCCAAAATCACAGAACCAGGATTGACCACGTAAGCACTCCCGGTGGAGCCGGTCTGCACCGTCAATATGCCAGCCTGGGTACGGATAGCGGCGCCAAGTCCGGAGCCACCGATATCACCAGAGCTGGATACAAGTGCAACCGTTGCTCCGGATACAACACTGAAAGAGTTTCCCTGGATGACATTATCGAAAGCAATGATCCGGGCTTCTGTAAGGGCACTAATGTTACCATTTACAGTCACGTTCCTGGACTGAGTGACAGTCACCGGTCCTGTGGTGCCAGTGAGAGCCCCAAGAGTAAGGTCGCCAGCAGAACCGGTCTCGACCCCTAACGCAATAGCTCCCGCTTGTCCTGTTACAGTTCCGGTAATGTTGCTGCTAAAGAGTTGAACCACTGGTGGGGGGTTCGTTGCAGTCCAGCTCACTGTGCCGGAAGTAGTCAATACGCCTACATAGTTAGCAGTATTGCCTGCTAAGAAATTCAAACTAAGATCTGCACCCTGCGAGTCGAACAGGATATCGCCTGTTCCCGATACTCCTTGCGCTGATATCGTACTGGCATTCGTGACATTAAGCGGTAAGCCGTTGAAACTCTGAAGCAAAATATGCCCACCCGATGCATGAGATGATCCGGAAGGACCATTTGTCTCCACTATATTACCGCTGGTGTCGATCTTGCCTGATCCTGCAGATAGCACTATGGAACCGCCTTGCCCTGTGCTCTGACTGCCCGGCATCGCCTCTATATCGCCGACAAGAGATAGAGGGGCAGTTGGAGAACTGGTTGTGATCTGCACTGTTCCACCGTTGCCTGCACCAACTCCGTTGGCCTGTAGAGCTGCTGTCCCGGTATTAACGGTGTCGCCATAAAGAATGATGGTACCGCCATTGCCGTTTTGAGCGGCAACGCCTACATCCATATTGGTCGAACTGCCGATATTGACAGCCCCACCATAGTTATACAGCGCCACTGTACCGCCATTGCCGTTCGCTCCTGAACCACTTCTGGCACTTATAATCCCGACTATCTTGTTAAGTCCAGGAGTGAGGTTGACACTATCCACAGTGAGCGTGTTGCTCGTGTCGGTAATGATAGTGATCTGCCCACCGTTTCTCATTGCTGTAACATCAAGATTGGCAGCAGTGGTAGATATGCCGCCAGCACTGCTGATATATATTGAGCCGCCGTCCCCGCCGGAGGCACCGCTCCTGGCTTGAAGCGATGCTGCTACGCAATTGCAGTTGGATCCGGCAGAGGGGTCAATCGAAAGTGTCTGGAGCGGGTTGTAAGTAATAAGAGTAATACTGCCTCCATTGCCTGTGCCATTGCCATTCATGTTGATGACATTGTTGGGAATACCAGCAATCTGGATTGTGGACCCAGCTACGGTAAGATGCCCACCATTGCCAGAAGTCTGATTGGTGGCATTCATGGTAATGGCGGAACCGAAGTCCGGGATATCTACCGGTCCCACCCTATTAATAATAGTCACCGAGCCACCGCTGCCACCGCTGACATTTATGGTCCCCCCGACATAGTTCGATCCCGATACAGCACCAACGACAAGAGGTGTCGGAGAGCTGGACACGAGTTTGATGCTGCCTCCAGTACCGAAGCTGTTGTTAGTATTGTCCTGTAAGCCGGATGCATTGGTTATCTGCAACAAGCCACCACTCTCAATATCAATTTGCCCGCCATTAGGACCATTAGCATTGATGCTAGCATTGAGACTAACTGTGGCACTGCTGCCGATATTCACAGAGACGCTACCACCACTGTCACTGGTCAGCGAGCTGCCGCTAGCCACGTTGATAGTTATCGGGCTTGAACCGTTGGATAGCAGACTTCCCTGTTGCATGCGAGCAGTAAAGATACCGCCGCTTGCAGTGTTGCTGGTAGCATTGACACTGCCAGCCAGGAATAAGCCGTTGCCCTGTCCCTGACCCAGGAAAAGTGAAATAAACCCGCCCGGGGATGAGGTGCTACTAGCGTCGATATCGATGCCGTTGGCGTTGGTCTGGAAAGTAATGTTGCCAACTGGAGCCAGGAGCACGACGCTGCCGCCGCTACCAGTTTCTCCCGCCCGTATTTCGCTGTTGATTAGAATGCCCGTGCCGCTTACAACAAGGACATTACCAGCATAGGCGCCGCCTCTGGTATCAATGCTGATGCCACCACTGTTGCTATTGACGTCAACCTGCGATTGTGGTGCCACAAGAGCCACAGTCCCGCCATGAGTGGTTGAGCTACTCGTGTCGCCAGTAGCCTGCAAATATCCGCCTACTACAACCGAGCCCTGAGTTGACAGTGCCAGAATATCTCCTCCACTGTGACCCAGCCCACCAACTGTCAGGACATTGCCGCCCACATTGACCCCTGAGCGTGCTATTACCGCAATAGCAGAGGGACTTGACCCGGAGAGGTTACCAGACAATGAAGAAACACTGATATTGCCATCAATAGCTGTTAACAGGGGGACGAAATGTGTATTGCCTGCAGTATTTACAATAAGACTATTGCTTGCAAGGGCGATGGAGAGATAGCCGCCTGGTGGCAGGAAATTACTGACGCCTTGTGGTGTTATTGTAATGACTGTGTCACCAGATAGGACTGTACTCGCAGCGACTTTGACCTGCGGGAAGATTCCGACGTTAGGCATGCCTGACGGGTTCGTGGCAGTAGTGTATGTAGTCGACCCTAGAACTATGTTAGCGCCACTATAAAGAACAACAGCTCCAGCAGTGGTACTGGGCGCCGAAACAACTGGCAGTCCGGAAGTTATGATGATAGTCCCGGCAGCAGAGACAAATACGCCACCGGCTGCGGCGCCAGCAGTCGGGTGCAAACTGGAGTTACTTGTATTGATACTTTGAATAGTCACCTGTCCAGGTGTCGATATCCCTATCGAACCACCTTGACCGCCAGGTGATGAAGCCTGCGTCACGATAGAACCGATTGTAATCTGTCCCGGTGCGTATGTGGATGTATCAAGACTGGCAATTACCACTGTGCCTCCAGTAGACACTCCAGAAGTGTTTAGGTTGCCGACACTCACCGCCGTTGGTAGTTGCTGCGCGCCGTCATTGCCATTCACTGCAATAGTGATGGAACCGGCCCCGCCCTGGCTACTGGAAGCATTGATATTAAAAGTAGCACCAGACCGGGGTCCTATATAACTGTTGCTAGTGATAACGACATCACCACCCTGACTCGAACCCTGTACGCTGATACCGGCAACTCCTCTGGCATCAGCATGTACACCGCCGACAAGCACACTCTGCCCACCATTAGATACCACCACCTCAGCACCGCGAGCACCGTTATAGCCGCTGGCGTTAATATTGCCTACTGACAGGTTGCCGCCAAAGCTGGTAAGAGCAATGGTGCCACCGCTGTGCCTGACGCCTGTGCCGTAAGATTCAATATCACCGGCAATTGCCATTCCGCCGGAGAGCGCCAGTGCAACCAACCCACCTGAACTGCCAGCACCAGAGGAAAGATCAATCGACGCGGTAGGATTGGTCTGGTTGGCGACAGTACTTCTTACGATTATTGACTGTCCAACCAGGTTAACATTGCCACCATTATTGGCAATAGCGCTTGCATCTATGCTGCCAACTGAGACAATACCCGATTCATTCAGGACATTGACACTACCGCCGCTGGCACCACCCAGACCGGCAGACGACAGATTTCCCATCGTCAATTCTGTATTTGCGCCTGATCCCTCAACATCAATATAACCGCCAATACTTGCCTGACTCTGGTTGTAACTTGTAGCTTTTGCAATGATGCTGCCTGCAACTAAACTGCCGTTATCTACTTGAATGCGCACCACGCCGCCAGCAGTATTGCCACTAGCAAGTAGATCTCCGCTAGCTGTGTTAACAAACTGCCCAACTAAATAAATTGAACCACCATTGAGAGCAGCTGAGGAAACATCAAGGTTTGAATTGTTGCCATTAGCTGTTAATCCAGTTATTTGAATTACCGGAGAATTGAGCTGGATGGTCCCGCCACTTCCGGCGCTGCCAGTTGCACTTATGCTGCTTATTTGCAGCGAACCAAACGGAGCAGCCAGATTAACCGTCCCTGCCGCAAACCCACCACTGCCATTGGCAATAATGTCGCTTGCCAGTATGGTGTGCGTGCTTGTGCCCAGAGCCAGCACAGTAACATTGCCTGCGCAGGTGTTGGAACCCAGACCGGATGTATTGACGACTCCGGACAGAGTGATCGTATTGCCTATGAAAGTGACACTGCCATTTTGAGTGCTGTTGGCGTCGCTGGAAATAGTGCTCACCTGTCCATCAACGGCAATACTGCCGCCGGATAGCAGGAACATTTTGCCTGAGTTGCCGGAGCTTGTAGCTGTACTTAGTACTCCACTTATATGTAGATTGCCTCCGGCAATAAGGGCAACGGACGAGGAGCCGCTTCCGGAGACACTATTTGCTATCACCAGACCGCCAATCAGGAGTGGTGCTACAAGCGAGCCTGACGGTGCTGCAAAGGAAAGGGTATTGACAGCAAAAGAAGTGAATGAGGACAACGAGCCGGCGGCAAGGTTGTAAGCAGTACTTGTAGTTGTGTCTGTAATAAGCGGTTGGGAAAGCGGTGAAACTGCAATCAGATAATTGTGACTGGCTATATCCTGACTGGCTGTAAAAGCACCACCATTTGCAGATATATTGGGGAAGATCCCCACATTCGTCCCTGTTTGATTAACAGCATTACCGTTTATGTTGCCGTTTGACATAAGCACAACATACCCGCTGGAACCACCACTGCCGCCGGCCGCATTGTAATTGGCCGAGAGCGCTGAGGTCGAACCCTGGCTGACAAAGATACTTCCACCAACACCTCCGCTTCCCGAGGCTGACGCGTTGAGTTGCCAGTTATTATTAGCACTGATGCCGCCGGCGGCGACAAGCGAGATGTGTCCACCGGAGGTGACTCCATAAGCAGCAACGGCAACACCATTATTGGAATTACCACCGATATAGATGGAACTGGAAGAAGAAAGAGCGTTGAGAAGAACTGAGCCACCAGCACCATAAGAGGAGGAGACGTCAATACCGGCATTTATGCTAGCGCCAGTTGCCAGCGAAATAATCTGCCCTCCACCCGCGCCTCCTGAGGCGGACAACGATGTACCGCTCCAATTGTCGATGATGTTAACAAAGCCGGCACTGGAATTAAGAGCAATAGTCCCACCCGAACCTAATGTACCACCGTTAGCCTGCATAACTCCTGCAACTATACCTCCAGGAGCAACCACGGCAATGTTGCCGCCTGGTCCTGCCGAACCGTTCACTGCTAGGTATTCCGATGTAGAGAAATAGCTAGCAGCATAGACAGAAACATTGCCACCATTGGCGCCGGAGGCGTTAAAGCTCCAGCCAAACGCATCAACACGGCACCAGCCACAACCCTGACTGCGATTGAGGCTAACATTACCATTAGCAGTAAGAGAGATGTTGCCACCGTTGCCAGATCCAGAGGTAGCAAGCAACTGGAGAGTGTCGTTGCCGTACGCAGAGCCGAATTGCCCCAGCGGTCCATTGAGGATGTTAATAGAGATATTTCCGGCGTTGCCGGAGGTGGAGCTGGTATTGAAAGAGTGCTCATCATTACCGCAACAATAGTTGCTGCCAGTGGTGTAAATGCCAGCATAGCCGTTCCCACCGGAGGGCACCGTTGTCTGCCCAATAGTGATTGAAATATTGCCTCCGTTTCCGGAGCCGCCTGTGGCATTGATAAAGCGACCCACATCACTGCCATTGCTGCCATAAAAATAGATACTGCCTGCAGTAGCCTCTAACGTGACATTACCACCTGTAATTGGCGAAGATGTGTTGATCTCATTGTTCATTGAAATGTAAGAGCCGGCTTGCAACGTCACGTTGCCGCCTTTGAGGGAGCCGCCGGTGCCAATCATCCCCTGAGAAGGCACCCAGCAACAGACTGTAACCGAGCCGGAAGGTGCCTGAAGTAGCACCGTTCCGCCAATTGCTCCACCTAAAGCCTGAATATAATTTGTGTCCAGTGAGCCGGTCGCAGAG
Source organism: uncultured bacterium (assembly GCA_903835185.1). GTDB lineage: Bacteria > Cyanobacteriota > Vampirovibrionia > Obscuribacterales > Obscuribacteraceae > CAILLX01. The sequence goes on from CAILLX010000071.1 coordinate 72,435, forward strand.
GTCATTGTTATGGTGCCTGCACGCCCAGAAGAAGATGTGTTGACAAAAGAAGGCCGCTCGTTAGTTAAGTAACCGGCCGCGTAGACAGAAATATTGCCGCCATTGGCTCCTGATGCACTGAGCTGCCAGCCGCCATGGACCCAATAGCCACAGCACGAGTGCTCTGGTATGCCGAGGTTAACATTACCGCCAACAGAGATAAAGATGTTGCCACCGTTGCCGGATCCCGAATTGGCGACCAACTGAAGGAGGTCAGCAGCTCCAGCGTTGCCAAACTGTCCCTCCGGACCGTTGAGAATGTTAATCGAGATATTGCCTGCATTGCCAATATTGGAACTCGTATTGAAAGAGTGCTCATCGCCACAACAAAAATCATTCCCTGGAGTGTAAATCCCAGCATAGCCGTTGCCGGAGGAGGGAAGGCTTGTTTGACCGATGGTAATGGCAATATTGCCACCATTGCCTGAACCACCACTGGTGTTAATGAAGCGACCGGAGTCATTGCCATTGCCACTATAGAGATAGATGTTGCCAGTAGTGGCAGCAAGAGTAACGTTGCCGCCGATGTTCAGGGAAGAAGTGTTGATTGCATAGTTCACTGACATCCCCGAGTTGGCAATGACTGTGACGTTGCCACCATGAAGCCCCGCTGTGGCATAAATAGAGCTGCCATAGTAGTTGCCGCAGCAAATAGAGACGTAGCCAGAAGGAGCCAAAAGCGAAACGTTGCCGGCAGAAGCTGTACTTGGTGCACCATAATAGGAAGTAGCAATCCAGCCGTCGTTGCTGACACTGATACTGCCTGAAAGTGACAGGACCGAGACATTGCCACCCGAAGTTGAACCTGCAGTGTAAATGTTCCTGTTGAAGCTGATGTTTCCGACAGCAGCAATGGAGAATGAGTCGGCGACAGAGCCGTTATCGCCGCGGGCATAAGTCATATTGGCGGATCCGAGGACAAGGATTGGGGCCAGTAGTCTGGGATTGCCACCGGTGTAGAACCTGATGCCGCCATCGCAACAATTGTCGCCAGTAATGGATGTATAGCCGCTGGGATTGTAACCGAAGATAGAAGTTGGAGTAACAGTGATGCTGGCCCAGTTGTTAGTGGTGTTAAGGGCGTAGGCAGAAGTGCCAGCGGCAGGGAAGAAGCCCGAAAAACCTGTGGCGGTGGTGACGACTGAGGCAAAAATACCACCGCAAGGAACAGATGAACAACTAATCGAGCCAGCTGTTATGGAGCCGGAAGATACAAGAATGGCTTCACCAGAGACAGAACCATTGCTGGCGTTATTTGCAGAAATGGTTGAGAAGTTAATAGCGGTCCCAGAAGAGAGGAACACATCACCGGAACGAGCTGTAGAGGCAGCTGACAAGCTGGTGTTGCGTGTATCAATTGCTCCCACCCAAAGCGTCCCAAGAACAGCTATGCCTACAGAGCCACCATTCCCCGCCGGGGAGGAAGCCGTAGCTAAGATTCTGCCAAGATAGACTGGCATAGCTGCTGAATCTATTGACACTACTTCAATTGAGCCGGCCGAGGCACCCGAACTATTGATGTAACCTGTCGCACTGCCAAATGAATCAACTGGTCCAAGCCAGATGGAGCTGGAGCCGTTGTTGCCTGCAGCGCCAATCGTGACGTTACCACCAGAGCCGGTCGCCGACGAACTGTCTATGTTAAGCGAGGCACCGGCATGACTCACCACTCCATGCCCGGCAGTAATAGTGATAGAGCCGCCAGCAGCAGAGCCGGCAGTAGCGATTCCAAGGACTGAAGAGGATGAGCCAGCTGATATGGAGGCAGCTGAAGAGAGAACGACAGAACCGCCTGCAGCACCGTTTACACCGCGGGCATCAATAGACGCCAGGTTGAGCGCCCCGCCCGACGCTGCAGCAAACACGGAGCCACCTGAGTTGCCTGTGCCTGATCCGGAAGCCAGGATATCAGTGGAGACTGAGATGCCGTCAGCTCCGCCAGCCGACAGAAGAACGCCGCCGGCTGAGGCGCCTGTGGATGAAACATTAATTGAGCCGGCGAGGTTGATTGAACCAGCTGTTGATTGAAGACCAACACGCCCGCCAGCGGCAAAGCCTGTTGAAATTCCCTGCAGTCCTCGTGCACATAGGACACCGGACTCTGAGATGTTGCTGCTTGCCAGGAAGTAGAGGGTGCCAGCAAAGCTGTTGGCACCAACACCGTCGGCTGAGGCACCATTGGATAGTGTGAGCGAGCCGCCAGCTGCCGAGGCAGAGAGAAAACCGCCAAAACCGCGCGAGGCTGATACATCAGCGGATACATTTATGGCATCACCAAAGAAGATGGAGCCCGCCGAGGAAGTAACAGAGATGGCTCCAGCATTGCCTCCATTAAGTCCCTGAGCCGACACAAGACCGCTAAAGCTGATATTGCCGGTAGCAGAGATGGAGACAGCAGCACCTCGGGAGCCGTTACCAATGCCGACACCTATTGAGTTGGCAACCAGGCTGCCAAATCTTGCTGCGCCAGCGGTGGCTGTGCACGAGACGGAGCCAGCATTTGAGATCGTGGAAAGATCGCCTGAGCTGGAGACATGATCGTACCAACCGGAGGCGAGAACGTCAGTCAGGGAGATTGAGCCAGCCGAGACAGAGATGGATCCGGCGCTTGACTGGTTCAAGCCGTTGACATTGAGGTAACCTGCAGTAAGTGACAGCAAAGACGAAAGAGAGATCGAGCCAGCATAGCGATTAGGGCCGGTACTGGTGGCTGACAGAGAACCAAGATTGCCAAGATTATCGGCAAGCATGATAGCACCGCCAGTTGAGGTCAGAATGATTGACCCGCCAAAAGGACCGTTGGCATAAATGTTACCGCCACCGTTCGATGTAACACTAATGTCAGAGGCAGCGCTGAAGTTAACCGAACCTGCTGTACCGGACAAAGAAGATACATCGATGGCTGTCTGATTAGCATTGGCAGTCAATCCAGCAATCAAGATGGAAGATGTGGAGCTGGTGACACTAATAGTCCCCCCATGAGATATGCCGATAGCGGAGAGACTGCCAAGGGCAATCGAATTGACGGCAGAGACTGTAATGGTGCCAGCAGAAGATGCGAAGCTGTTGGTAGTCAGTCTGCCTGAGATGTCTAAAGTACCGCCAGAGAGGACGATGGTTCCACCAGAAGATGCAGCGCTGTCTGCTGTCAGGTTACCCGAGATATCGACTGTGCTGCCAGAGACCGTGATGGTGCCACCAGTAGCGCCAAGGCTATCAGCAGCCAGATTGCCGGAGATGTCGACGAAGCCGGACAGGTTGGCAGGGTTAGCGGCCAATGTGATAGTACCGCCAGCGCCGGAGACACCGGTGACCGACATGGTGCCAGCACCCATAGAGATGGAGCCGGCAAAGATGTTGATGGACCCGCCAGAACCAGAGCTGGCGTTGACATTGAGATTGGCTCCACTGGCAGCAGTCAAAGAAGCGTTAGGGTCAAGATTGACAATGTTGATTGAGCCACCGGAAGCACCAGCAGCACTCAAAGAGCCAAAAGTTCCATTAACTGGCACAGGCTGTGCTGCAGCGTAACCTATAGAAAAGGCGTTAGGACCGACAAGAAACAGCTTAATCGAACCACCTGTAGCGGAAGAAGAAGAAGCATCAATAGAGACGCCAGAGCCAGCAGCTGTTTCTGAAGCAATATTCAGGTTTCTGGCAAAGACTACAACAGAACCACCGGTGGTCGACACTGAGGAGGCATCAATAGAAGAGACACTAACGCTACCGTCACGCGCCAGGAGTATGACTGAACTGGCAGAGGCAGCACCGGCGGCGGAGGCAACGATATTGCAGCCAGGTCCAGTGATATCTTGAGCAGCGTCCAGAGCGACAGTACCGGCACACGAGCCAGCTGTCGTGCTGGCGGCAGAAGCACGCAGGTCATCTGTCAGAGTTATTGAGCCAGAGGCGTTGGTGACAAATATATTGCCCGCAGATCCGCCCGTTGAGGAAGTCCGCACTAACCCGACAGACATGTCGGCAGAGGACCCGGATATGGAGACAGCTCCAGAAGATCCGCCAAGGTTAGCAGTAACAATTTGGGACGGAGGAGCACTGCCAGGGGCCAGAATCAGATTGATAGATGAGGTGGAGGAGGAAGAGTTGGAGGCATCAGCAAGGATAACTGAGCCAGGGATGAAGGTGAATGAGCCACCAGTCAGGATACCGGCAGAAGTACCGGCTCCAGTATCAGGGACGCCCAGGTTGTCAACCGCAAAGGTCAGGAACGAGGAGAGGCTGGTGCCGGTTGTGGAGCGATTGACGAGAGAGCCTGTGGTGGCAGCACCTGCTGTAACAACAGAGATCTGACCACCAGACCCATTATTGAGACCACCAGCATAAATAGAGGAGGTGAGGATCTGGGAGGCTGCCAGCAGTACAGCAGAGCCGGCACTATTACTGCCTGAAGCATAAGTGGCAATAAGACCGTTGACCGGAGACAGGGAGCTAATCCAGGAGCCTAATGTAATTGATGAAGTGGAGACGGCAAGAAGTGAACCGCCTTGTCCTGAACCGGACGGATTGGAGAGGTCAATGGAAGCACCAGGAGTGGGACCGGCAGCAGAACCGGTAACTGAGATGGACGAACCAATGAGAATGGCACCAGCAGAGTTACCGCCGGCAGAGACTGTGTTAACACCACCGGCAATGGACAGAGATCCGGCAGCAACCAGAGCCAGCATAGCGGAGCCCTCAGAGCCAGACGAGGAGTTAACAGCAGAGCCAGACAGCGATATGCTCCCCGGCGAGAATATGACGGCAGCAGCTGAGCCGTTGCCCGACAGAGCAGAAAGTGTAACGGAGCCCCCAACTGTCAGCGGTGCCAGGAAGGCATTGGTGGGAGTGGCAAAGCTCAGAGAATCAGCAGCAAAAGAGGTGAACGTGGACAGAGAGCCGGCAGGCAGATTGTATGGGGTAATTTGTGATGTGTCTGAAACTGTAGGCTGAGAACTTGGTGAAACAGCAATGAGGTAGCTGTCGACAGCTATGTCCTGAGCAGCAGTAAACAGATTGGCGGCCGAAGAAACATTGGGGAAGATTCCTACATTTGTCCCCGTTTGATTGACACTATTACCATTTATATTGCCATTGGACATAAGCACAACATAACCGTTGCCCCCTCCACTGCCACCATTGACATTGCAGTTTACTGAAAGCCCGGTTGTGGAACCCTGGCTAACAAAGATGTTCCCGCCGGCACCGTTGCTGCCCGAAGCCGAAGCGTTTAGCTGCCAGTTGTTGTTGATACTTATGCTGCCAGCTGAGACCAGCGCAATGCTGCCACCGGAAGTTGCACCATTTGCAGCAATGGCAATGCCGTTGTTCCAGTTGCCACCAATATAGATGGAGCTGGAAGAAGAAAGCGCATTGAGAAGAACGGAGCCGCCAGGTCCATGGGAGGAGGAGACGTCAATACCGGCACCAATTCCAGAGCCGGTTGCCAGGGAGATAATCTGCCCACCGGCAGCGCCACCGGAAGCAAACAACGACGTACCACTCCAATTATCAAAGATATTGATATAGCCTGCACTTGAGATGATGGCAATGTTGCCGCCGACTCCCAGAGAGCCGCCGTTAGCCTGCATAACGCCGGCAGTGATACCGCCAGGAGCAACCACGGCAATGTTGCCGCCAGGTCCTGCTGAACCGTTAGCAGCTAAATACTCCGATGTGGAGAAGTAGCCAGTAGCAGAGACAAAGATAGTACCCCCGTTGGCACCGGAGGCATTTAAGCTCAATCCAAATGCATCGACGCGACACCACCCACAACCTTCGCTGCGATTAAGGTTAATGTTGCCACCAACAGAGATTGAAATGTTGCCACCGTTGCCCGCACTGGAGGTGGCAAGAATCTGGAGTGTGTCATTGCCATAGGCGGAGCCAAATTGCCCCCAGGGACCGTTGGCGATGCTGATAGAAATATTGCCAGCATTGCCTAGATTTGATGAAGCATTGAAAGAGTGTTCGTCATTGCCGCAACAATAGCTACTGCCAGTAGTGTAGATACCAGCATAGCCATTGCCCCCCGATGGTAGAGCAGTTTGTCCAATGCTAATGGAAATGTTGCCGCCGCTGCCAGAACCACCAGTAGTATTTATGAATCTACCAACATCACTACCATTACTACCATAGAAATATATATTACCTGCAGTGACAGAAAGTGTAACGTTGCCACCAGTAGCTGCTGAAGAAGTGTTGATTTCATTGTTCATCGAGATGCCGGTACCGGCTGTCACTGTCACATTACCACCCTTGATAGAACCAGTAGCAGCAATCATGCCCTGTGTAGGCACCCAGCAACAGACTGTGACAAAACCAGATGGTGCCTGCAGTAGCACTGTTCCCCCAATTGTCCCTCCTAGCGCCTGGATATAGTTAGTATCAATTGAGCCAGTAGCAGACGTCATCGTTATGATGCCTGCATGTCCAGAAGCAGATGTATTGGCGAAGTAAGGTCTTTCGTTAACAAAGTCTCCGGTCGAGTAGACTGAAATATTGCCACCATTGGCTCCAGATACGTTGAACTCCCAGCCGCCATGGACCCAGTAGCCACAACACGAGTGCTCTGGTATACCGAGATTAACATTGCCACCAACAGAGATGGAGATGTTGCCACCATTGCCCGAGCCAGAGGTGGCAAGGAGTCTGAGGAGGTCAGAGGCGCCGACATTGCCAAACTGTCCCTCCGGTCCACTGAGTATGCTTATCGAAATGTTGCCCGCATTGCCCAAATTGGAACTGGCAGTAAAAGAGTGCTCATCACCACCAGAAAAATCGTTACCAGGAGTATAAACACCTGCATAACCGTTGCCCGAAGAGGGAAGCGTCGTCTGACCGATGGTTATTGAAATATTGCCACCATTGCCGGACCCTCCACTGGCGTTAATGAAACGACCAGAATCACTGCCATTGCCACCCTCAAAACTAATATTGCCTGCAGTGACTCCAAGTGTGACATTGCCTCCAGTGGTGGACGATGAAGTGTTAATCTCGTTATTCATTGAAATATAAGAGCCGGCTGCTATGGTAACGCTGCCCCCCCTTACCGAGCCGTTGGCAGCAATTATGCCCTGTGTCGGCACCCAACAACAGACAGTGACTCCGCCCAGGGGTGCCTGCAGCAGCACAGTCCCGCCCACTGTCCCTCCCAGCGCCTGAATATAATTTGTATCGACTGAGCCTGTCGCAGACGTCATTATTATGGTGCCGGCATGCCCAGACGGCGCCGCATTGACATCAGAAGGTCGTTCATTGACCATGTATCCGCTTGAGTACACCGAAATATTGCCACCATTGGCTCCCGAGGCACTGAGGATCCAACCATCGTTGACAGAGTAGCCGCAGCACCAGCGGTTGGGAATGCCAAGGTTGACATTGCCACCAATTGAGATGGCAATGTTGCCACCGTTACCAGAGCTGGAATTGGCGATCAAGTGGAGGGCATCAGCCGTAGAGGCACTGGAACCAAATTGTCCCTCTGGTCCGGCAATGATAGAAATTGAAATGTTGCCGGCATTGCCCAGGCTTGAGGAGCTATTAAAAGAATGCTCATCACCACAGCAGCCAAAGTCGGTCCCTGGAGTGTAAACACCTGCATAACCGTTACCCGAAGATGGCAATGAAGTTTGACCAATGGTAATGGATATATTGCCTCCATTGCTGGTACCGCTGCTGCTGTCTATGAAGCGACCAGAATCATTACCACTGCCTCCGTATAAATAGATATTTCCGGTAGTGGTAGCGAAACTAACATTGCCACCTGTACCAGCCGATGAAGCGTTGATTGCATATCTCATCGAGATGCCTGAGCCCGCTGTGACTGCAACATTGCCGCCATGCAGTCCGGCTGTAGCATATATTGAACTGCCGTAATAAGCGCCACAGCAGAGAGAAACACTGCCAGAAGGAGCCAGTAGCGAAACATCGCCGGCAGAAGCTGAACTTGGCGCACCATAATAAGAAGTAGCAATCCAGCCGTCGTTGCTCACACTGATACTACCTGAAAGTGACAGGACCGAGACATTGCCTCCCGAAGTTGATCCTGCAGTATAGATGTTCTTGTTGAAACTGACATTGCCGATAGCAGCAATGGTGAAGGAGTCGGCTGTGCTTCCACTGGATACCCGACCATCGTTCATTACCACAGACCCGCTCACTAGTATCGGCACAATAATGGCTGAGTTGCCACCTGTGTTCATAACAATGCCTGTGTCTGAACAGCAGTTACTCGTTATGGACAGGAAGCCGTTCGGGTTGTAATTAGAAATGGAAGTTGGCGTCACAGTGATGGTCGTCCACGAATTGCTTGTGTCAATTGAAACTGGAGTAGAGCCTGCCGCAGGGAAAAAGCCTGACAATCCGGGCGCTGTTGTCACCACCGAGGCAAAAATGTCTCCGCATGGACCAGAGTCACAATGGATCGAACCAGAGGTTATGGACCCGGATGATATAACGATCGCCTCACCCGAGGCAGATGCATTACCTGGATAGCCAGGATTGCTGTAGGCAGAAATGGTGGAGAATGTGACAGAACTACCAGAAGAGAGAAAAACATCACCAGAGCGCGCTGAAGACAAAGCCGCTGCGTTGATATTACGTGTGTCAATTGCTCCTACTGACAGCGCTCCTAGAACAGCTATACCTACTGCTCCACCGTTGCCTGTCTGAGAAGATGCTGTAGCAGTAATGCTTCCGACTGTGACAGGCATTGTTGCAGAGTCTATTGAGACAACTTCGACAGAACCAGCTGAGGTGCCAGAGCTATTGATATCACCCAGCACGATAGAGTAGGCACCATTGTTACCAGCCGCCCCAACAGTGACATTGCCACCAGTTCCACTCACAGACGAACTGTCTATGTTCAGCACAGCACCTGTGGAGCTCACCACAGCCTGCCCGGCAGCAATAGTGATTGAGCCACCGCCGGCAGAGCCGGCAGTAGAAATTCCCATAACTGAAGAGGTGGAACCAGCTGAGATAGAGTCTGCTGAAGAGAGGATGACTGAACCGCCTACGGCACCGTTTAATCCGCGAGCATCAATCGAACCGAGGTTAAGTGATCCGGCTGACGCAGCAACAAACACCGAACCACCAGATTTACCAGCACCGGCTCCGAAAGCCAGAATGTCAGTGGTGCTCGTTATACCTCCTGCTCCTCCGGCTGCCAGCAGTACACCTCCTGCTGAAGCTCCGCCTGAAGATACATCAAGAGCACCGGTGAGGTTAATTGAACCGGCTAGCGATTGCATGCCAATAC
>CAILLX010000072.1 GCA_903835185.1 uncultured bacterium
CCCCACCAGTTGATGCTTGCAAGCAAAAAAAGGCCAAAAAGTGCAAAAAGCGACCAGAAGAGGTCGCTTTTTGCACTTGCTAAGATGGGGGTGGTCAGGGCATGTCACAAAAGATCAACGACGCCCTGGACATCCCCTGCTGCAGAAAATGTGAGAGCTCCAAAATTCTGATACCACATACAGTGCTCGACCGCTTCATCCTCTTTCCTGCTCGACTTTCCGATCTAATCATGGTCTTCCATCGAATAACAAACAGCTTAATTAAGCTGTCCATGACATGCCAAGAAAGGCTTTCAGGAAGAAAAAATTTGGTACTCTAGGACCCAGTGTCCCTCCAGTGAGCTATCTCGATGAACTACGAACCTGTAATCGGTCTTGAAGTGCATGCACAGCTGAAGACTAAATCAAAGATCTTCTGCGGCTGTCCAACTGATTTCGGAGGCACGCCTAACGATCATGTCTGCCCTGTTTGTCTTGGATTGCCTGGCGTCCTGCCGGTTTTAAACAGACGCACAGTTGAATTTGCCATTAGAAGCGGGCTAGCTCTCAACTGTGAAATTGCTGAAGTGACCAAGTTTGACCGCAAGAATTACTTTTATCCAGACCTGCCAAAAGACTATCAGATCTCTCAGTTTGACGAACCAGTATGCCGCGGGGGTCACCTCACAATTGCCGGCAAGAAGATTCGCATTCACAGAGCGCACCTGGAAGAAGATGCCGGCAAACTGGTTCATGCCGGAGCAGCCGGACTGCATGGTTCCGAATACAGCCTGGTCGACTTTAATCGCTGCGGAGTACCACTGCTTGAGATAGTCACCGAGCCTGACATTGAAAGCCCGGAGCAGGCAAGACTTTATCTCACAGAACTGCGCAATATTCTCCGCTACATAGATGTCTGCGACGGCAATCTTGAAGAAGGCAGCTTCCGCTGTGATGCTAATGTCTCTGTGCGTCCGGTGGGACAAAAAGAGCTGGGCACAAAGAGTGAAATCAAGAATATGAACAGCTTTAAAGCTGTTCAACGCGCACTGCAATCAGAGATAGAACGGCAAATAGCTGTTCTTGAAGCCGGCGGGCGAGTGGTACAGGAGACAAGACTGTGGAACGAGGCGACCGGAACTACTTTTCCGATGCGATCAAAAGAAGAGGCGCACGACTATCGTTACTTCCCGGAACCTGACCTTGTACCTATTGTAATTGACAGAAAGTGGGTGGAAGAAATTGCTTCCACTCTGCCAGAACTGCCGGAGCAGCGACGCAGCCGTTACGTCAGCCAGTACGAGCTTTCGCCGGATGATGCAACTGTTTTAGCCGAGTCAAAAGAGCTGAGTGATTTCTTTGATGCTGCTCTTTCAATTGGAACACCAGCAAAGGCAGCAGCCAACTGGCTGATGGGTCCAACTATCGGGTACCTTAACGAGAATAAGCTCGGTTTCGACTCAACTAAGATTACCCCTGAGAATCTGCGCGACCTCACAGCTGCTGTAGAAGCTGGCACTATCAGCTCAACTACTGCCAAACAGCTCCTCCTTGAGATACTCGCCTCGGGAGGCAACATAGCGAACCTTATTGCTGAAAAGGGGCTCGTGCAGATAAGCGATGAGAAAGGTTTGACCGAGATTGCAAGCAAGATTCTCATTGACAACGCTTCACAGCTGGAGTCTTATCGCGCCGGCAAGAGCAAGGTCAGGCAGTTCTTCTTTGGTGAAGTCATGAAGGCTACAAAAGGCAAGGCCAACCCACAGATAGTTAACAAGATACTTGACGAACTTCTCACGCAGAACACTTAAGTAAAAACAGACCTGTCCGTAAGAGTGAGGAGCATCGTCGCGTGGTAAAAAAGTTATTGTGGAACGCAGGCAGCTAACCAGGATGATTCAGGCTGGAAGACTTCTCATTTTTACCCTCGTGGCAATAGTTGCCCTGGCAGCTCCGGCAGCAGCCTATTATTTCGAAGGCTATTACGTGCCTACAGTCCTAGTCTCACCTATGCGTGACGATGTTCTCTATACACCTGCCGGCATGGGTGTCGTCACTTCAAAAGCCGGTTTTCGTATCCACCCGGTTACAGGCAGAGGTGATTTTCACAATGGAGTGGACCTGGGCGCTCATTTAAACGACAAGGTTTACAACCTTATTCCCGGCATGGTCACTCGCGTAGGCTGGCGTGGCAACTTGGGTGTGGCTGTGGAGGTTTTCTGCCCTTATCCTAATGTCAGAGTCATTTGCGGGCACATGAACGCTTACAGCGTTCAACCTGGCATGTGGGTGGAGCGTGGGAGAGTAATTGGTTATGCAGGATCGACCGGCAGATCTACTGGTGTCCATGTGCACTATACAGTTATCAATCAAGCCACCAATCAATACATCGATCCAATGGCATTTCTAATGCAAGTGCCAAAGTATATGATGGCGCTGCGAAGCGCACGCATAAAGCAAGCTGTAGCAAAGAATATGGAGACTTTTAAGAAGGCACCACCCAAAGCCTTCCCGGACGAAGATTCTGACAAGCCAATCAAAGTAGAATCCTTACCGGAACACAGTTCAGAGACGACGCCACCAGATGCGCGCATTCCGCTCTAGCCTGGACGGTCAGTTCGATCCTGAGAACCAGCAACCTTTTGGCGATGCACATACTCCCTCTGGCAGATGCTAACATCTATTAGCTATTAGTACTTACAAGCAGTTTTGGGGAGGTTGGTTAATGAGAATCGTTGCGTTGTCAATTGCCCTGGTGGCATTCGTCAATATCGGTTTTGTAGCAGCACAGGCAAGTGATACAGGCACCCACAATTGGCTAGCTAAAAAGTCCAGCACTACAGCCAATAACAAAACTGAAGCAAAGAAGTATACCTGCCCGATGTGTACTGATGTCGTATCAAACAAGCCTGGCAACTGCCCCAACTGTGGTATGAAACTCCAAGAAGTGGCTGCTAAGTAAAAACAGCACCAGACAGCACAGAATCAGGCAGTAGCCTCATGTCAAAAAAAATATCAAATAATTAGTTGAGAATATGCGGCCCTTTTGAGACAACCTGGGGGCGCAGGTTTCCAACCCGCCAGCTAGCGAGCGAGATACCCACGCACCCCAGGCAAATGTCAATCTATTGGGATGATGCATGACATCGCCCCAATACTATCAGGGTTGTCCTGGGTCCTGTGTTTTGTCGGACTTGAACTCTACAGGCGGGATGGCTTGAAAGAGTCCCCAGAAGTAAACGCCAATCCCGGTAAAAGTTCCAACCATCACTCCAACATTACCGAAGAAGTGATAGCCAAGCCAGGCAAACACAAGAATGACAGGCCAACCACTAGTTGCAGCAAGCAGCCTGGCAGTTTGCCGGTCCATTTGTAGATCTCCTTTCTAATTTAGTCCCGTCAGGAGTGTGCTTTGTGCCTTTTTCTTAAATCTATAAACTGGATTGGATAGAACAGATTCATCCTAATGAGAACGGACAGGCAGAAACAACCCTAGCTGTTGCGCCTCTGTATTGAAGGAGCATGTAATATCCGCGTTTTCAAGAGTTAGCGCAGCTCACTTAATTGGGTTAATCCCGCTCCACACTTGGCAGACAAGACAAGTCACAAAATTGGGTTCAGCCACAGCCACAATCTAATTTATTAGATACAAATTGCCATCCTGACTGCCCACACAAACGCCAAAATTAGAGAGCGACGGCGAGCTTATAATAGGCCTCTGTGTCTTGTACTTCCACTTAATTGCACCATTTCTTGTTTGCAGCGCATAAAGATTGCCGTCCGAACTGCCTACAAAAAGCATATTACCGGCAACAGCAGGAGACGAGGAGAGCAGCGGAACAGGACTATTGATCTGAGTCTTCCAAAGCATTTTTCCTGTCTCGGCATCCAGGCAGTACATTTTCAGATCGTCGTTACCAACAAAGATATGACCACCGGCAGCTGCCGGAGAGATACTAAAAGTTTCTGCCCCGGCAAATTTCCACCTGAGCTTTCCTGTTACAGCGTCGCAAGCATAAAAGTTCTTATCCCAGCTACCGAAATAGACAATACCGTTTACCACCATAGGTGAGCAATAAATCTTGTTGCCTGTCTTGAACTTCCACAACAGCTTCCCATCAACTGGCGAAAGAGCATAAAGGTATCCGCCATGTGCAGTTACAAAAACAGTGTTGCTGGCCACTGCAGGAGAGGAGGTTATTCTGCCTTCACCCTGGAACTTCCATGTCAGGCTCCCAGTGCGAGTATCCACCGCATATACAAAACCGTCCCAACAGCCAACAAAAACCAAACCATTTGCAACCACCGGCGATGACGACAGACGCTCCTGCACCTGGTACAACCAGGAAACCTTACCTGATGCTGCATCTATGGCAGCAAGCTTGCCATTTTCACATCCGATAAATACAGTGTTGTTGTCGAGAACTGGTGATGACTTGATCTTATCGCCCAATGTAGTGCGCCAGAGCATCTTTCCCGTCTTTTCATCAACAGCATAAAGATTGCCATCATCAGATCCTATATATATGACTCCTTTATATACTGCTGGAGATGAGTCAATCTGCCCTTCAGTGGGAAACATCCATTTCATCTTGCCTTGCGATACATAAGGGATATCTAGTGGGACAGCACTTGTCCGAGCCGGATTCTGCCGGAACATCCGCCATTCAACTGCCTGTCGCCCTCCGGTGGCGTTGGTTGTCTCTTGAGCAAAGCCTGGCAAGACTTTTAAAGCGCCTAGAACAAGTCCAGCCACCATGCCGCTGCAGATAGCTACTCCGCCTTTATTCATGGTTTCATCCCGCAGATAGATAACAGTACCGGTGCCAATTATAGCTGGTCGGTAACTACTTTCTTTCTCAATCTCCAGAAGCAAAACCCTGGTAGAGAAGCCATCTTAAGGTATGCCTTCTGACGACGGCACGCCGGGCTGATTACAAGAGGTAGCAATCCTGTGGATATATTAGAAGTGAAGGGGCGTCTGCACTTCAACTGTCCAAACTCCCAACCTGTCCTGCAAAGTCTGATCGCCCTGTCACTTGAGAGAGCAGAAATCTTTCCAACTAGATGAGATATCCAGGACATCAGTTGTTTGCTTAGCGCTGGAAACTCTCACTGGCTGTATTCTTGATGGAAGCTGACTCTAGGGTGGAAGGCAAAAAAACTTTTCCGATCTTGAGGCAGAATCTATTGTCTAATCAAGGTCATGGTGTTATCATCCCTGCGTGTGGGTTGGAATCAGCATTTCCATAAGGAGGAAATCGAATGAACCGAGCCGAGCTCGTTGAACAAGTTGCAAAAGCGACAGGACAGCCGAAGTCTGAAGTGACCAGATGCCTGTCCGGTCTCATCTACACAGTAACCAGTGCTCTTTCCAGAGGAGACAAAGTAACTCTCGTCGGCTTTGGAACTTTTGAGCGTCGCATGCGCAAGGCCCGTACAGGCCGTAACCCCAGAACTCTTGCCCCGCTAAAGATTGCGGCAGCAAAGGTTCCGGCGTTCCGCGCTGGCAAAGAGCTGAAGGACATCGTAAATGGCCGCACCAAGCAACCAAACCTGGTGCTTGCTAAGCCAGCGAAGGCCGTAAAGCCAGTCAAAAAGGCTGCTGCAAAGCCAGTCAAAAAGGCTGCCAAACCAGTTAAGAAAGTCGCCAAAAAGAAAAAACGGTAAACACAAATTGATAAAGGGATAATCCCTTTAGTTGGATTAGGATAGATTAGGTAAACGCATTTCGACCCACCCCTGGAGAGGACTCAATTTGAGTCCTCTCTGTTTTTCAGGGCTGAAATCGATCTGTAAGATCTGACACAACAATGCAAACCTGATCGTATTGATCAGTTCTGCAGCCAGCTGTCTGCCACAATTGCGCACAGGACAGACTCTCTGCCTGTTAGAATTTCCCTTGAGTAACCGGAGCAATCAATGCTGAAGTTTCACGTCATCACTCTGTTTCCTGAATTAATCCAGACTTACTGCACTACAAGCATTATCGGCAGAGGTGCTGAAGCTAACAAGATTGCCATAACTACTTACAACCCTCGTGACTTCTGTGCTGACAAATACAGGAAGGTCGACGATACTCCTTATGGTGGCGGCGCCGGAATGGTGTTGAAGCCAGAGCCCTTTTTTGCAGCATTTGAATCTATAGAAAGAGCTGCCGACTCACCTGTCTTATTGATGACTCCGCAAGGGCTTCCCTTCAAGCAAAGCCTGGCCGATAGCCTGGCGAATGTGAGTGACATCACAATCGTTTGTGGACACTATGAAGGTTTCGACGAACGTATTCGCACCTTAGCAACGCAAGAGATCTGCATAGGTGACTTCGTCATGACTGGCGGCGAACTTCCAGCCCTTGCAGTTATAGATGCTGTAGCGCGCCAGGTGCCTGGGGTATTAGGTAAATCAATATCACTCCATCAAGAATCATTTATCGATGGTTTGCTTGAAGGTCCACAATACACTAAGCCGCCTGAATTTCGCGGGCAAACAGTTCCTGACGTCTTGCGCTCAGGCAATCACCAGGAGATTGCCCGCTGGCGCCGGCAACAAGCTCTCATACGAACTCGCCAAAGACGACCGGAGCTCTTAGAAAACGCTGACCTGAGCAAGGAAGATATGGAGTTTTTGAGAACTTTCGCCTGAACAATCAGACTCTAAGGAGCTTGTAGCCATGTCTGAGCGGCAGCAATTTTTCTGCTGGTTAGCATGTTCCACTCATCTATCACGCCAGGGCTGCCAGTGGCATCAATACTCAAGCAACTTCCTTTCAAGTTCCTGACGCTCCTGTTCGACCTTTCTTACCTGCTGAGGCAAAGTGGGCGGGGCAGAAGCAGTGGGTGGGTCGCTTCTGGGAGGCAGGCGCACAACACGTCTGTTGTTGACTGTCCGAATAAACTGCCTCTGGGGTGCAGGTGCGACTCTTCTTGCAGCAACACTTGCACTTGCAGGCAAAGGTGTTTTTGCTGCTGTCACTGCCTGAGAGAGAGCACCGATCAGCCCCAAGCTTTGCAACTCAGAAAACCTCTTGGTGTCGACAATGTCATACCTGGCCCCTTCATTGACTAAGTCACAGTCCAGCTCATGCAACAAATTTGTTCCCCATTGAGAAGAACCAACCTGCAAAAAAGTTATGGAGAGTTCACTGGCATCAGTCATTCTATGGGTCGCATCTATAATTGCGTGCCGCACCTGTTCTGGTCTTGAAGGCTCACCATCCGTTACAACAGCAATTATTGCCGGCTTAACTTTACCAAAAAGAGCCTTGCGCTGGAAGTAAGAGTCAATCTGGCTTTGCAGAGCATCACCTGTATTAGTCAGACCGTCCGGTTCTGAATTTTGAAAAATCACTTGTATCTGCTGGGCTGTAGCGTCAGGAAAGACAGTAAAGTCGCAGGAGAAGAGAACAATAGTAATACCTTCTTTGAGACTCGTTGCGGTTGCTTCACTCAGCTGGCACGCTTGCCGGGCACACCACTCCCAGCGGCTGATGCCGCCAGGACAGTCTCTGGTAGCCATCGACCCCGACTTATCTATAATCACAGACACATTGTGCTGTGAAATAATGGATAACTGTCCCTCCAGTGTAGAAGAATCACTTTGAGCTGTCATACCGGTAGCACTGACAGAATAATCAACTGCTTTGAGCTTGGCTTTATATTGCTTGCCGCTGCGCTCAACAGTCACCGACAAGCTACCGCCTGAGCTCTGCTGGTCTATGATTGCATCACCTGCTTGCAAACCACTCAATGCTGCCTGACTGCCAGCAATCACTCTTGTAATGATGGATTTGCCTGCTTTAGCAATATATTCGTAACCAAAGGAAGAATTTTTCACGCCTCCGGAGAACCTTGCCGTAGAGCCAATCTCTCCTTTGAGCAGTTGCTTGTTTTCCTGCTTCGGTTTTACCGGATTACCTGCCCTGGCAGCGACGCAGTCCGACACAAGAAGAAATGTGACTACAAGAATAACGATAGCTTTCATTCCATTCATGCCAATTGCACTCCAGCTACTGTTTGAGCGGAATGTACTGCAACCGTTTTGCCTTGGCCACAAGCGGCACCGGTAAATAATCGTCATGCTGCAAGTTGGCATCGATTGCATAATTGCGCACATAGAGATTTGTTCCAAGCACGCTCAACCGCACGCCGCCGCCACTAATTTTGAGCGCTTGATTCTCCAGATTGATGGCAGCTTTTTCCAGCTCCATCTGCCTTCTATTAGATTCATCAGCATTTGCGCTCACGGCTCGTTCTGCTCGTTGTCGAGACTCCTGACAATCCACATATGACTTCTTTCTGACAGCATCAGCCTCCTCTGTGCGGGAAATGTAGACTACTCGTCCGCGTACAACTATTGCAATCGGATTGTTCATCATGGTTTCTATTTCACGATCTGTCTGCTCCCGAATCCTCTGCTCTTCAATAGACTGCAACCGGGAATGATGACTTGCTTCGATCTCTACTCCTGAATCAAGATAATTCTTTTGCCGCGCAACCTGCCCCTGAATCTGGGTGACCATCTGACGAATCAAGCGTCGCCTTTCTGCCTTACAGCTGTCTTCATCCTGCCTTTGCTCATCTGCTTGTAGCACTGCCATACAGTAGCCTGCCATCTGGCTATGGGCTGGAGCCAGCGAGTAAGCAATTTTGTATTCTTCCAGCGCATCTTCACGCTGACTCAGGTACATAAGTGCATTAGCCCTGTAATAGTGAGCAAGAGCATTTTTCTTTTGAAACGAAACTACCCGATCAAAAGAAGCAAGCGCCCTAATATACTGTCCGGAGCTGTAATAACTTATTCCTTCACTCAGCTCGGTGGAAGAAACGGCATGCAAAGAGGCTGACCAACAGAAGTCCGCCACCATAATTACAAGAAAGAACCAAGTAGACAGTCTATAGCGTTGCGGCGGACCCATTTTCCCGCCTCCGTTATGCTCACTGATCTCAACTATAGCTCAACTGCAAGAGCAAAGAATTGCATCCAGTACAACTCAGCAGCGCTGAGATACCTGATGGAGATGCCTTTGCTTAATAATTAGTGGAAGTAGCGCGTAAGCCGGGTTCTGTATTCGACTGTCATCTCTCTTGGAACACGGTTACCCGGGTTCTCTAGCAGCATCGGCATTTCAAGATGGCGGGCCACCATTGCCTTGAAATATACCCTAGCCTTGCACCTTTAGCGGGGTTTACCTAGCCAAGGCCTCTCGACCTTGCTGGTGACGCTCTTACCGCACCGTTGCACCCTTACCCGATTTCACTACTCAAGCTTCTTGCGAGGCTCAAGGCAGCTTTCACCTTCACCGGACCGAGCAAACAAGTTGCTCAGCCTTGCTCTGGTTACTTAATCGGGCGGTCTTCATTTCTGTGGCACTATCCTCACGCTCACGCGCACTGGGCGTTACCCAGCAACCAGCCCTACGGTGCCCGGACTTTCCTCATCCTTGCGGACGCGACAGTCTGCGTTACTTCCGTGGCTCATTATAACTGCTTTTCGCTAAGTGTTTGCATGTGGCAGCTCCTGGCTCAGATGCGCTGCCAGTGGCTGATAAACAATCATGCCACCGCATTCCTTAGTAGTAGTCCTGCTCGTCATTGCCAGCCAACGACTGAAGACTTGTGACAGCAAGGCCAGTCGTTACAACTTCTCACAACTGTAGCATCGCTGGGCCAACCTCAAAGTTGCTCAACCCATTGCCTTTGCTTTGAAGCTTCTAGTAAGGTTTCCTTAACCATCTTCATAATCAATCAATATAAAAGGTAACACCGCAAAGCACTCAGCCAGTTCAGCTATCCCAACTTATTTTGTTGCTGCCAGAACAGTTGAGGATAGTTCACCCTGAGTGCCAGCGGTAGAAGATGGGAAGTCGGTACTTAAGTTCCGCAACTAACACTCAGCCTTTTCAGTCAAACCGAGCCACTCTACTTGCTGCCTAACAGTGAGCGGAGCGGACCTTAACGGTTGCTGGATAGGCGAGCAGTCGGATGGCGGAACACAAAATCATCAAAGGAGGCAAAACCATGTTCAAACAAAGTGTTCTCAACCAATCTGGCGAAATGGCCAGCCTGTTCTCCGAGTGGGAATCCTCTGGCAAATCTCGCAGCAGCATCATCGTCGGCGAGAGAGTGACCGGCACTGTGGTGGCGATCACTGGACAGCGCGCATGTGTGGACATCGGGCTGAAGAGCGAATCGGAAGTTGCTCTGGCTGAGCTCGTCTGCGCCGGGGTCAAGGTGGGACAGCAAGCGTCCTTCCTGGTTCTCGGCAATCCGAACGAGGACGGAGAGGTCCCGCTTTCGCTCGGCTGGGCAGTCGTTCTCGATGCTCTCGACAACCACTCCATCGTGAGCGCAACTATCACAGGGCTTGCCGGAGCAAAAGGCAACTATATGCCAGGCGTCCATGCCCTGGTGGCTGGCGTGTCAGGCTTCATTCCAGCGTCAAAGCTGGAACTGCCAAGACGCGAGCTGCAGAATATGATCGACAACAGCACACCTATTGATGTCGTTGTTCTCAAGGCTGAACTGGGACGGCATAATCTGGTGCTGAGCCAGAAGGATGCAGCCCAGGAGAAGCGTCGTCTCTTTCTGGAATCGCTTCAGCCAGGGCAGAAAGTCAACGGCACAGTCACCAACATCACAACTTTCGGCGTGTTTGCTCACATCGGATCCGGAGTGAGCGGACTGGTACACAGGTCGGAAGTAACAAGCAACCGCACCGCCACACAGGAAGAGCTGTCCGAGCTCATGCCTGTCGGCACCACAGCTGAGTTCGAGGTCAAGACAGTCAACCTGGAGAAGAGTCAGGTTTCGCTCAAGCTGACTGAAGCGCCGCAGGTTCGTTTCCTCAAGGCTCTCAAGCCCGGCATGGTGATCAAGTCCAGAGTCGCCCGCATCGCTGCTTTCGGTGCTTTCATCCCGCTGGGAGCAGGCATTGATGGACTGCTGCACAACTCTGCTCTCGGTCAGGCAGGCGCTACTGCACAACAGCTCCTCTCAATCGGAGAGGCAATCGAAGTGACCGTCAACTCGGTCGACGTGAACGCGCAAAGAGTGTCGCTGTCGCTCAAAGCGTCGGGATAGGCACTCAGCGTTACAAAATCAGTCCGGCCTAGAACGAGTCAAGTCGGACACTGACAAATAGTCATGGTCCGGTAACGACAACTCTATAGAAATAAGGACTATGTAATGACCGGAATACACTACACAGCAGGCAGGTGTGGCGCAGTTCTGCTCACGCAGAGCTACGTCTCCTTGCCTGCTGTGCAGCTGATTTACCCGACAACAACTGGACGTCTGCTGCTGAAGTTGGGGATGTCCAGGGCGTCGTTGATCTTTTGTGACATGCCCTGACCACCCCCATCTTAGCAAGTGCAAAAAGCGACCTCTTCTGGTCGCTTTTTGCACTTTTTGGCCTTTTTTTGCTTGCAA
>CAILLX010000073.1 GCA_903835185.1 uncultured bacterium
CCTCAATAGTTTGACGAGCCTGTAACTTGTGCTCGACCATATCGTCATAATTGCCTGGGTAAATGATGATGGTTTCGTAATCGATGTCGGCAATGTGTGTGCAAACCGAATTCAGGAAGTGCCGATCGTGGGAAATGACAATCAAGACTCCTTCGTAAGAGGACAAAAATTCCTCAAGCCAGTGAATCGATTCAAGGTCAAGGTGATTTGTTGGCTCGTCCAGCAACAAAGCTTGTGGGCCAGCAAAGAGTGCTTGTGCCAACAACACACGAAATTTATAATCAGTTGCCAAACTTCCCATCAGGTTCGCGTGCTGCTCATCAGGCAGACCGATCCCTCGAAGAATCTCCGCCGCTTCAAACTCTGCTGTATAGCCGTTTTCATCAGCAATAATGACTTCAAGTTCGCCCAGCCTATGCATCTGATCCTGCGTTAGTTCCGGAATGTCACAAAGCTGATCACGTTCACAAAAGGCACTCCAGAGAACCATGTTACCCATTACGACGGCATCGATGATGCGCTCCTTATCATAGGCAAACTGGTCTTGTTGGAGCACACCGACCCGGCTGGGTCTGGATATTGTGCCTCTGTTGGAAGGCTCGACTTGCCCTGTCAAAATCTTCAGGAAAGTCGACTTCCCAGATCCGTTGGGACCGGTCAGTCCGTACCTGTTGCCAGGAGTAAAGTTTATCGAAACCTCTTCAAACAAGGTTTGCGTACCGAAGCCTTTTGTGACATTGTTGACTATTATCATGGCGCTACAGATTCCCTCGGATCAAAACAGATTATTATGACTTCCTTCCAGACCGCTAGTTGGCTCAACGACAAACCCTGTCGTAGCCAAGACCGAGGCCAACTCAATCCTCTCGCGCGCGAGCACTCAAGTCAAGCGTGTGGTTCATACTACACTTTCGCCTAGTGTAGCTTCTTTGCGGATTGCGGCCAAAGGTATTTGGGATTTGACCGCTGCGCTGTTCTCTGTGCGTGTCTGCCTGGCAAGCTGCACATCGTTGCACAGTACCGACTATTGCCGGCAAGTCAATTAAAAGACTGTATGACAGCAAGCAAGCGTTTCACCTGACGCTCAAGCAGATCAGGCTCTGTTGCACCGGCTGTAATGCGCAATACCTGTTCAGTTGCCGACGGGCGAGCATTAAACCACCAGTCTTTATAATCAACAGACAGCCCATCCAGATGGTCTCTATCCCCCTCCAAGAAGGCTTCTTCCAACTGTTTGAGCACATGTTTAGCATCTGTGACCTTGAGGTTGATCTCGCCGGAGGTGGGATAGCGCAGATACTGAGAGATCATGCCAGAGAGGCTCTGTTGCTCAGCCGTGACCAGATTGATAAGCTCAATTGCAGTACGTACAGCATTGTCACTGCCATACAGATCAGCATAATAATAATGCCCTGAAAGCTCGCCAGCAAAGATAGCCTGGTGCTTCAGCATATCTGCCCGGATGAAAGTATGGCCGACACGAGTGCGTGCAGGTTTACCACCGCTGGCATAGACAGCCTCAGGAATGCTGCGGTTACACCTGAGATCATAAAGAACAGTCCCGCCTGGAGTTTGCTCAAGCAATCGGGCAGCTATCAAAGCGATAATGCCATCAGTAGGAACCATTAGTCCTTTTTCATCGACAAAAATGGCTCGATCTGCGTCTCCGTCAAAAGCTACACCAAAAGCACACTGCTGAGCTACAACAGCCTCTGAGAGTCTGTTGAGGGCACCTTTGTCTAGCGGATTGGAAGGACGCGCCAGCTGATCTCCATCAGCTACCATGCCAAAAGAGACAAGCTCTATCTCAAAGACTCCGGCAAATAATGCTTTTAGCTCAGGTCCGGCTGCACCGTTGCCTGCATCAACAGCTATCTTCAACGGTCGTGCCGGCTTAAGGAATTGGCGCAAATGATCAACATACTGGTCAAGGACATTAAGACGCTGTACAGATCCTTGAATAAGCTCCTTATCTATTGGGTCCGGACGAAGCATATTCGTGGCTATTTCTTGCAGACCGTATTCAGAGCTTAGCGGCACAGCCTCTCTGCCTGATAGTTTAAACCCGGTATATTCAGCTGAGAGATGGCTGGCAGTGACAGTTGCGCTTCCGTCATACTCGGAGCGAGCTCCATACCAGTTAACCAACGGAGTGGAAGCCAAACCAATACAGGCAACATCATGACCGGATCTTGTTAAGCCACAAGCAAAAGCGTCTGCCAGCTCCGGCGAGACAGGTCGAGCATCATGCCCGAGCAAGAACAGCCCTTTGCGCCCCGGGCAGACAAAAGCGCCGTAAGCTTGTCCAAGTCTGGCAGCAAAAGTCTCATCAATCTCGCGTCCCACTACACCGCGAACGTCATATGCGCCAAAAACCTTTCTAATTGTCTGCAATGTCACAATCTGTTCCCGCCTGAAGACAACCCTGATTAACCAGCATTCACTATAGTCATCCCATGGTACAACCGCTCGTAAACTTTAGCTTTATCAACAGTTCATCACACCTTGTCTAACATCTGCAAGAAAAGTCAGTTCTATCACTAGCCGCATGGCTCGAAACAGCCACCAGTCCCGCATATGCACTTCTCAAGTTAGAAGCAGGCAGCTGAGACTGATTACGCCAGCATGATCAATAGTTGTCAGTACCACCAGCGCGGACAGCCAGTGCCACTGTCGAGAACGCCGCAACAACTACTGTCGCTAACACCAGTCTGTTAACCAGGTAAACGACCCGCACTCTGTCAAGGATAAATTGCTTGGGTCCACACTTAATTTATGACATATATAGAGATTGCAAGCTCCTGAACAAACTGATGCAACAGCACTTCACTGCTTGGCTATACTATGCTCGAGTAGCCTCAAGGCTCCTCAAGTACTGCCGGAACATCAGTGCCGAAGCAGGGGAAGTATCATTTTAACATCGGACATTCGCAGAGGTAGGATTTTAAATATGCGCAACAGGAGCTTCATCTGCCTTACCTCCCTTATTATGCTGTCCTGGCTTGCTGTGCCTCTCGCTCCTTTGAGCTGCGCTGCCGCAACTGCGGGCACGGGAACAGATGAAACCCGTTGTGCGCCTCTATCTGGTATCCAATCGTTAGGTTTGTCAGTGACAACCCAACTGTTCGACCCCAACCTGAGCTACTGGTTAAAAGAGCGGATACAGGCTGTAGCAGAAAAACGCCTCACATCATGTGGTATTCAGATTAACGCAACCGAAGTTGCAGAACCAGCTGGACAGCCGATTTTAACTATTGCTATTGCATCTAAAGGCGCACCGGGAGCAAGCCATATTGAAGCAACTGTAAATATCTGGGATATGGTGCGATCATCACGAGCTCAAGAGCAAATGATGCGCCTGTCTACATGGGGAAAAAGAATTGACCTGCCCGAAAATGCAGACAAGGATGATATTGCCAATCATGCCACTTCCTTACTCGATAGTTTCACAGCTGACTACCTGGTAGCCAATCCACGCGCTGGAGCACAGACAATCGCCCCGGTAAGCACCACAGACCCAACAGCTCTGCGCGGGCTGTCACCGAAGCAGCCACCAACAGAAAGTATCCCGTTGCTGTCAGGAGCCTGGGATTCAACATATGGAACTGTCACGCTTCATCAAGGCGATAAGGACAATAATGGCTTTATTCCTGTAAGCGGATATTGGACTGACGCAAATATGGCTAAAAGAGGAGAGATTCAGGTTGGCAAGTTTGATCCCAAGACCAGAACACTCACCTTCTCTTTTTATCAGCCCTGGAACAAATGCCATGGTAAAGCTATCCTCAAACTCTCTGCCGACGGACACACGTTTGACGGCACAAAGCGAACCGGCGCAATACACAAATGGCGCTGGGCTATGTGGCGCTAGATTAGCCGTTGCAGATCGTTGTGATTGCTCCGTGAAACTTGCAGTGTGTTCCATCTATGAAAATCATCGATAAGAGAAACACCGTGTTAATGCTGGTTGCATCAATATGAAAGCATCTTGCCTATTGCCCAGACAAAATGCTGCTTTCAGCACACGGCACCAGTCTGCCAATCGGACTGGTGCTGCTCCAAAAATGACCGAACATCAGGTTTCGGATTAAGATGCGACACCTTAATTTGCGCATCGGCAGCACCAGAGGCAGCAAGCTGTCGGCGCAGAAACTCATAGCACCCCGGGCGAATCGGCTCGACTACAATCGGAGCAAGCCTGAGCGATTCTCGCTTGGCTGCATATTCTACATTAATGGAACCCAACTGCTCGTCAAACATCCTGGCGAAATCTCTCCCAGTATCACCCGACCAGGTACCAGACAGATCCGCCCCATCCGCCAGGTCAGGCTCGACAAGCAACCGGTAATATGGACTGGCTGCAAACTGAGGCACAACTGTAAAAAACCGCACCTTAAACTGCGAAACTGCAAGGCACCGCGACATAGCTTCAACCACTTGCGACTCGCTTATCTTCTCCCCAGTAAAAGAACACATATTGCCACCTTTGTGCTGAAACTCAATAAGTGGCGCCTTATTATGATGTCCTGTCACTTTGATGACGTCGTTTATGTTGTAGCGATAGAGCCCGCCAGAGGTAGTAAATAAAATGAAATAACGCTGCCCCACCTCCAGCTCATGTGCCAGAAGAACACGCGGATTGGCACTGTCAATCTCATCTTCCGGTACAAACTCAAAAAAGTGTGAGCGTAGCGCCAGCACCTGCTTATCCGGCGCCAGAAAGACACTGCCCCGCCCTTCGCTAGCACCATAAGTAATATCAGATACGGGAATAGAACCAAAGAACTCAGAAAACTCATTGAGATAGAAAGAAGCCGCAGCCTTAGTCCAACAACAGACGACCTGAAGCTCCGTCCAGATATGTTCAGGAGTAAACTGCCCGCGCTCAATTAACTGATGGAGCTCTCTTGCCCTCTGTCGTTGAGGAGACAACAAAGCAGAGATATCCTTGATGACAGGGTCCGGCAGCCTCTGGGGTGCAGTAATTGTGCCATCGCTGAGATCTGCGACCAGCTGTTCTTTGTACTGGGCTAACCGTCTTGCCAGAAGCATTATTGTGCTTGGATTGAGCGTATAGACAAATGAGACCGGTAGCTGAATTGCCAGACGCAAAATAGCATAATAACGCGACTCCCAGTCGGGTATCAGAAATACGCTGTACGGAATAGGTGATACGAACCGCTTGATTAAGTATGGCTCCTTCTCGAATAAGAACCCTGAAATAGCACCATACGGCAAACCACCAGGAGTCAGCCCTTCACAAGCAGCAGAAACCACAGACAGCCCGACACCGTTGACAATACCAGGATAAGCTTTCAAAGTGTAATAGCCGGAGGCTACTGAAGCACGACGAAACTCTCGCAGATAATCGGGTGTCACTGGAATATATTTTGGCGAGGCAGCCGTTCCACTTGTCCTGGCAAACATAAGCGGCTTCTGCGCTGTCAAAACAGCTGGCTCCCCATTCACCATGCGCTCGACAAAAGGCTTGATCTCTTCATACGTGGAAATCGGTACTGCATTTTGGTAGTCAGCAGCAGAGCGAATGGAGGCGAAATTGTGCTTGACACCAAAATCAGTGTGAGCATTTCTTGACACAACATCCAGGAGCCGCCGCTGTTGGGTCTCATACGGACAGTACGTTGACCGCTCGAGAGCATGTGCTTCCATAGAACCAAGTAAATTGAAAGTACTGTAAATCAGCTTTCTTATCATTTGAAGAGTCCGACGTTTCCACGTTGATTCAAACAGCAAGTTGCCTCAAGCGGCAGCAAGCGGTAGCATTATACGTTCTTCAACCCCTTATAGTCGCTCACCTTTTATGTTTGTCATAAGCCTTTGCCTTTTGTTCACTGTTGCTGTCTGCCTGACGCAATACATTTCGTACAGGCGATTGCGCAAGCACGTCGAAGAAGGGCTCAGCTACACCGCAGGCACTTATAGACCAAAACTGGCTGTCATCCTGCCCTGTAAAGGGCTTGATGTCGGCTTCGCTGAGAATGTGCGCAAGCTGCTCGAGCAGGATTACATAAGCAATGCCCCAAGTGAACAGGCAGACTTTGAAGTCATTTTTGCAGTAGCTTCGCAGAGCGATCCTGCCTTCCAGGCGCTCACTGAGCTGGTTGCGCATAGCAACAATGTCAAAGCTCAGATAGTAGTGGCAGGCATCAACAACCAGCGGGCTCAGAAAATCAACAATCAACTTGCTGCTCTTGAAAAAGTTTCACCAGATGTAGAAGTGCTTGTATTCGTTGATTCAGACGTGGTAGCTAGAGCCGACTTCCTGCAGCAGCTAGTCTGCCGGCTTGAAGACCCAACAATTGGCGCCACTACCGGCTATCGGTTTTATGTCCCATTTAAAACAGATTGCCCATCTCTTTTACGATCCTTATGGAATCGCATGTCGGCCTGGGAGCTTGCCAATCCAACCCTTTCTTTTGCCTGGGGCGGAGCAATGGCGGTTCGCCGCTCTGTTTTTGAGACAGCCGAGATTGCTCAAGCCTGGGCGAAGGCAGCTGATGATGATCTCTCTCTCACAGCAGCTGTGAAGAAACTTGGACTGAAAGTTTATTTCGTCCCGCAATGTCTGGTTGCCAGTCACGGTGACACAACATTCACTGAGTTTGCTGAATGGATGAATAGACAGATGATATTAACAAAGGTTTATTATCCACCACTCTGGAGGAAGGCAATTGTCAGAGCTGTTGTTCTTTTATTCTGGCTCATATTTGTCTGCCTCTTAGTCACAGGCGGAATTCTCCTGCCCAGCAGCAATCTGCTCTGGGCCAGTCTGGCAGCTTTGCTGATTTTGCCGTTTGAACTGTGTCTAATCCTCAGCGCCCAGCGGCTGTGGCGCCTTGTGCTCAGCGACTGGGATGCCAACCTCTCCAGTTCTCTTTTAGCCACCTGCCTATCCGTCCCACTGGCCCATATAATCTTGCCGTTCATGACCCTTTATTCATTGTTTACCAACGAGATTAAGTGGCGGGGTGTGAAATACAAGCTCAAAAGTCCAACCGAGACAGTTATTTCATCTTAAATAAGCCCAATGGATTAGGAAACTACCTTTTATATACTTGACATAATCGCTTAACTGGCGTTTCCCCCTATGCCATCCGGGCGTTGGGACCTCGACCGACTGACAGCATCGCTGCCATCGGCGCGCATTACCCCTCTTAAGGACCAGCGAATGTCACAGCAAGCATCCAGGTTAGAGATAATTGCCATAACACCAGCCAGCTTTACAGCAAGCAGGGGACACGTTGCACTGCCAGCGGCTGCCAGCAAAGCTGGAGCCATAGGTTGCCTTGATCTTGAATATGTCGACAATAGTCAGAGTCTCAATGAACTGGCACACAGCTTGAAAGCAGCCTGTTCCGGGCTCTACGGTATCAAGTGTAGTATCAGTCAGCTTCCGGCGGTCGAATCGATACTTCCTGTCATCAGTGTGCCAGGTGCATCTCTGCCTAATCTGGTCATACTGAGTCTGAATACTGCAGACAACCAGCCGTTAGAGCAGCTACAGCAAAGTGTAGCTTTGATCCACCAGTATCAACTGCGTGCCTTTGTTGAATCTGTCTCCCCAGAAGAGGCGATCCTGGCTGAGCGGGCTGGTGCTGATGCAGTAATTGTAAAAGGCAATGAAGCAGGCGGGCGGGTTGGAGATGAAACCACCTTTGTGCTCTTGCAGACCTGCAGCGCCAATGTAAAAATCCCTCTCTGGGCTCACGGCGGCATAGGTCTGCACACAGCTGCAGCCTGCCGTGTTGCCGGGGCGGCAGGGGTTGTTTTAGATGCTCAACTACTGCTCACTCGTGAGTCGCCGCTCGCTCCGGCACTCCGCTCCAGAGTAGCCCAGATGGACGGGACAGAAACTGTCTGTCTCGGCGACCGCCTGGGAGATACGTATCGCTTCTTTGTCAGACCGGGATCACAGACACTCGAGACCATTTCAAGCTCTCTACACACACTTTGCTCAGAGCTCGAAACAGCTGGAGTCCAACAAGCACGCCTGCACTGGCGCAGCCTTATCAGTAGCCAGATAAGTGCAGGGTTAACAAGCAACACTCTTGACCAGGGCATTTGGCCGCTGGGGCAAGATGTCGCATTTGCCGCTCGCCTGGCAGGTCAGTATACGAGCGTAGCCGGAATACTCAAAGCGTTGTGGCAGTCAGTTGACGAACATCTGCAACAGGCACAGAAAGCACAGATACTATCTGCTGGTTCTGCTCTCGCTCAAGCACACTCCACTGGCTATCCGATTGTGCAAGGAGCGATGGCACGTGTCAGCGACTCTCCTGAGTTTGCTTACAATGTTGCTCAAGCAGGCGCTCTACCATTGCTGGCACTTTCTCTTATGAGACGCGATGAAGCCAGGCAGCTTCTCTCGGCAACAAAAGAACGCCTGCAAGATCTTCCCTGGGGTGTCGGCATCCTCGGTTTTGTGCCCAGCCAGTTGCGCTCTGAGCAGCTCGAAGCCATCGCCAGTTATAAACCGCAGTTTGCCATCATAGCCGGCGGCAGACCGGATCAGGCCAAAGCGCTGGAAGATATGGGAATCCAGAGTTATCTCCACATTCCGTCCCCACTTCTGCTTCAATCCTTCATGGAAGCCGGCTCGCGCCGCTTTGTATTTGAAGGCAAAGAATGCGGTGGGCACGTTGGACCACGCTCAAGTTTCATTCTCTGGGAAGAGATGATTGCACTTATTTTATCGTCGCTCAAGCCTGGCGAAGATGCTTCCAGCTTCCACATTCTTTTTGCCGGCGGGATTCATGACAGGCTTTCGGCTGCAATGGTCTCGGCAATGGCTGCACCACTGGCAGCACGCGGCGCAAGGATAGGGCTGCTCATGGGCACAGCTTACATATTCACCCAAGAAGCAGTTAGTTCAGGGGCAATTGTCAGTAAGTTCCAGGAAGCAGCTCTTAACTGCAACCGTACAGTCTTATTTGAAAGCGGACCCGGTCATTCTATCCGTTGTATCGATTCACCTTATCGCCAGGCATTCGACAGCAGGCGCCGCAAGCTTGAGCAGGATGGCAAGAGCCGCAACGAAATTCGTGAAGATCTGGAGTCTATGAATCTCGGTCGCTTAAGAATAGCCAGCAAAGGGACTGCGCGCCCTGCCACAAATAGCGACGATCACGCATCTTCCGGACTCGTTTGCGTCCCCCAAGAACAGCAATGGGCAGAAGGAATGTACATGATCGGGCAGGTGGCAACATTGCACCACAATGTCATATCTCTCCAGGAGCTGCATCGTGACGTATCGGAGTCTGCAACTGAGCTAATCAACCAGATGCAGTCACAAGAGAAGTTGCCAGCTCAAGCAGCTAGGCAACACGAAGAAGACATAGCTATCATAGGCATGTCATGCTTGTTCCCACAGGCAGGCGATCTGGAAAGTTACTGGCACAATATCATAAACAAGGTTGATGCCATCACAGAGGTCCCTGCTGATCATTGGGATTGGCATAAGCTTTTTGACCCCGACAGGCTTACTAGAGATAAGTCTTACTCCAAGTGGGGCGGTTTTCTTCAAGATACAGCTTTTGATCCGGCCAGCTGGGGAATTCCACCGGCCAGCATGCCATATATAGATCCGATGCAGCTTCTGCTCCTCGATGTGACCCGTGCTGCCATAGCTGATGCCGGCTACTCTCCACCCGATCTACCCAAACAGCGCACATCAGTCGTGCTGGCTAATGCTGGACACGGTCCTATTACTGCCGACTATCTCCTGCGCTCGATGCTCGACTGGAAGCTCTCCGACCTGCCAGAGGAGACCAAAGAGCAGATTAGATCATCTTTGCCTGAGTGGACAGAAGACTCCTTCCCTGGTCTGCTCGGCAACGTTGCCGCAGGACGAATAGCCAATCGATTTGACTTCGGCGGCATCAATTTCTCTGTCGATGCTGCATGCGCTTCATCACTTGCCGCCCTTTATGTTGGTATGGCTGATCTACGTCGCGGCAACAGCGACATAATGCTCTTGACTGCAGTCGACACTCACAACCAGCCGATTGACTATCTCAGCTTCAGCAAGACGCAAGCACTATCCCCGCGCGGACACTGTAAAACTTTCGATGCTACTGCCGACGGCATAGTCATAAGCGAAGGCATAGCCGCACTGGTATTGAAGAGGCTATCCGACGCCGAGCGAGATGGAGATCGCATTTATGCCGTCATTAAAGGAATAGGTGGATCTAGCGACGGCAGAGATCTCAGCCTCACTGCACCAAGAAAAGCAGGACAGATATCAGCTATCAACCGTGCCTACGCAGATGCCGGACTATCTCCAAGAACTGTGGAGCTAATAGAAGCGCACGGTACAGGCACCATAGCTGGTGACAAGACTGAAATTGAGGCGCTGCGACAGGTCTGGGAGACATCTGGTGCCGCAACCGGTTCATGCGCTCTCGGCTCTGTAAAAACAATGATTGGACATACAAAGGCGGCAGCTGGTCTGGCCTCACTGATTAAGACAGCTAAAGCTCTCTATCATAAAGTTCTGCCCCCAACCATAGGGGTAGAACAGCCAAATCCAGCATGCCAGTCAGGGCAAGGACCACTTTATCTCAACACTGAAACCAGACCGTGGTTTAACTCAACAGACAATATGCAATTGCCCAGGCGTGCCGGTGTGAGCGCCTTCGGATTTGGTGGCACCAATTTCCATGCAGTCCTGGAAGAGTACACATCTGCCCAGGGACAACCGCCAGCAACAAGATGGCCAGCTGAGCTTTTCCTCTTTTCGGCTGCGAGCCCGGAGGAGCTTCAACGCTCATTCACCACACTTGACCGGCAAGCACAAGAATGCCTCGAGTCAAGCGACAGCATTTCCATGAAGACTCCACTGCAGTCTGAGAAGGAGAAGCAATCTTTAGCATCCCTCTCCTTGCGGCATTATTTAAGATACAACAGCAGTAGCCATAGAGCTTCTACCCCATGCAGCAACACGGCTGACGAAACATCTGGAGAACCTATCAAGGCTGCTGGCGCAGAATCAGCAGACATGCAACCGGACGTCGGCAATAAAGATCTTGCTACAAACACAATTTCCAGCCAGGAGGAGCTCCGATGTGCAATTGTAGCCTCCTGCCTAGCAGATCTTCGCGACAAATTGCAACGTGCAACTGCTGCGCTCTCCAGCCCGGAGCAGTCAAACTTTATTGATCCCAAAGGTATTTACCTGTCCGGACAGAGCTCCCGTCCAGACAGCAAGATAGCCTTCCTCTTCCCTGGGCAGGGTTCACAGCGCGTTAACATGTTAAGCGATCTGGCGCTCAATTTCTCCGAAATAAGAGACTCAATAGCCATCGCCGACCAGATCCTCCAGAACAAGCTGCCAAATACATTAAGCAGGTTCATATACCCGCTCCCGGAAGTAGGCACAAAACAGCCTGGCAAGCAGCAAGAAGAGCTCAATAACACACATATTGCTCAACCGGCTATGGCTGCAGCCGATCTCGGCGTCTGGCGACTGCTGAGCACACTTGCAGTGACACCAGATATGGTAGCCGGGCATAGCTTTGGCGAATACGTAGCTCTGTGTACAGCTGGCGCTATGTCCACTGAACAACTTATCTCCATTGCTGAGCAACGTGGACGGATTCTGGCAGAATCAAACACAGCCGAACCAGGGGCGATGGCGGCAGTGTCAGCCAGTCCTCACGCAGTCAACCAACTGCTATCTAAACTGGCAGGAGTCCAGATTGCCAATGTCAACTCACCCAAACAATGCATAATTGCCGGTGAGCGTGACGCAGTCGGCACAGCCATAAAAAGTTTGACAGAGCAAGGATTGCCGTGCCGAGCCATCGCCGTCTCTGCCGCATTCCATTCTCCTTTGATGGAACCAGCACAGGGACAACTGCTTAAAGCGCTGTTAGAAGTGCCCTTCAAACAGCCATCGTTGCCGGTATACTCCAATACTGATGCCAAGCAATATACAGAATCAGCTGATAAGATTGCCGCCAAACTTGTCACCCATCTGGTCAGTCCGGTGGACTTCGCTGCCGAGATTGAGACTATGTATGAGCACGGTGCCCGCACATTTGTTGAAGTTGGACCAGGCAATATTCTCACCGGATTGGTAGATACTATTCTTGCTGATAAGCCACACCTTGCAGTCTCTGTCGATCGTAACGGTCGACCAGGGGTGGTTCAGTTGGTACACGCACTCGGACAACTCTTCAGTGGCGGAGTCAGATTGGATATTGGTCGGCTGTTCGCGAATCGATTCAATCACGCCACAGAGCTGGCATTGCTAGCTAGAGGCAACGACAAAATGTTGGCAGGTAAGAGCAGTTCTCGTAAGGGGAGAGTGTATCTAATTAACAGCAGCGGCATACGGCAGCCAGACAAACAATCAGCTAGCGGGACTGCCACGACAGGCGGACTGTCGAGGCAGCAAGCAACAGGGAGTGTGACGATGTCGGAAGATAAAGCCAAACTCGCTCTCACAGGAAAGTCAGAACAAGCAATGCCACGGCCAAACCCGGCAACCAGCCTCGCTGCTCCAGCGCAACATTCAAAGCAGAGTGCAACCTCCCTCGCTACCAACCCAGCAGTTCAATCTGGACACAACTCAGCAAACACTCCGTCAGCACGCCAGGCACCGCTTGTCTCGACCCTGCAGCCGGCGGCACATACACCAAATTCAGCACCCCAGTCTATTTCTCAAGTTGACCTGGTGATGCTTGAATTCCAGAAGTCGATGCTGCAAATGACAAACAGTTTCCTCGAAACACAGCAAAGAGTGATGCTTGCTTATCTGCAATCAGGCGCCCTCCCTGCATCCACTGCCAAGACAGATCTATCTTCTGACCTTGCAGCACTAAATGCACCACAACTCTGGCAACCCGGCACATCTTCATCTCCAACCGATTTTGCCGGACTAGATTCTAATGGCAATAGCTCTCTGCAACCTCAATCAATATATACAGACCCACCTGAGATCCAACCAGCCAGAGAAGTCAGCCAGCAGTCCGCTGTCGAATCAGACAGTGTCTCAATTGTACAGGCAGAATGTGTTGCGTCTCTAACTCCAGACTTCCTCATCTCCAGCCTAATCGACATAGTGAGTCAGCGAACCGGCTATCCGCAAGACATGCTCGATCCGGCTCTGGATCTGGAGGCAGACTTAGGAGTTGACTCTATAAAGAGAATTGAGATATTAAGCGGCTTCCGCAAGCTACTGCCTGAAAACAAGCAGATAGAAATTGAAGACAGCATTGAAAAACTTGCCGGGCTGAAAACCTTGCAGGGGATAATGGACTGGATTACAAGCGAGTTTGGCAGCGACAAGGATGTTCCGACAGCCACGACAAACACAACAGGCACTGCAACAGGCATGCCAGCGCACACTCCTGGCGTCGCCCCGGCAGAGAAATGTTTAGACACACAGGCAGCCCCTTCGCTGCAAGCACAAGTAAATGTCATAGCCAGAGGACTGGTGACGACAGTACAGCTGGCACCGGCACCAGCCACCCAATTCTCCTGCCCAGGACCAGTGCTAATTGTCGATGACGAGACCGGTGTCGGAACCGCTCTGGCAGAAGCCCTTAAATTGCGTGGACAAACTGTAGTGCTGGTCAGGCATAGAGAGCCTGGCAGTTCGTCAGCAGATCAAACATATTGTGCCAACCTGGCGGACGAGCAATGTGTAACTGACCTGCTTGCCCAGGTGCGCTCAACGCACGGAAGCATAGCTGGTCTCATTCACCTGTTAAGTCTGCAGATGGCAGCAGTACCGATAAATACTAAGAGCCTGTTCCTCCTAACCAAAGCACTTGAACCAGACTTTCAGTCCCACAGCTCCACCTCTGCTACCAAAGCAGTGAAGCCAGCCTTATTTGCTGCCACAGCGCTTGGCGGCACATTTGGCGCCGGTCCTGCCGGTGCCTCAGCTCTCACTATAAGTGCGACAATCGCCCAACCTGGAATTGCAGGGATTATCAAATCAGTTGCTAAAGAATGGACGCAGACTTTCTGCCGCGTAGTCGACTTCGAACCTGGTGCTAATCCAACTCAGATCTCTCGCTGGATCTTATCCGAACTTGATTCCCCAGACAGTCTTGTCGAGGTCGGATACGCCAACGACTGTCGCACCACTTTAGATATAACTGCTGCCAGTCTGCCGGCTGATACAGATTCACAACCAACAACTGCCAGAATAAACATTGACAGCTCTTCAGTCATCCTGGTGACAGGTGGTGCTCGCGGCATAACAGCACAGATATGCCAGGAACTGGCTCAGCACGGAAAGCCTACTTTGATCATTGTCGGTAAGCAACCACGTCCGCAAGAAGAGTCCCAGTCTACCTCCGGACTCAACACCCCCCGCGAGCTGAAAGCTGCATTAATTGAGCAAATGAGGAGCGAAGGCAAGACTGTTTCAGTATCTCAAGTGGAGCCTGCCTACCAGAAACTCATTCGCGAGCGCGAGATTCGCTCTAATCTGGCTAAGCTAAACGAGCTGGGAGCGCAGGTATACTACTATGCTCTCGATGTGCGCGATGAACAAGCCTTTGGCGAACTAATTGATCGCATTTATGACATTTATGGACGTCTAGATGGTGTTATCCATGGTGCAGGAATCATTGAAGATGCTTTAATCAAAGACAAAACCTGGTCATCATTCGAACGTGTCTTCGACACCAAAGTGAAGAGCACTCTGGTGTTGCGGAACAAAGTGCAGCTCAAGTCGCTCAAGTTTCTCTTCCTTTTCTCTTCGGTGGTTGGTCGCACCGGCAATGCCGGACAGGCAGATTATGTTGCTGCCAATGAAGTGATGAACAAGATGGCGCTTGAATTCGACCGCCACACGCCCGCACGGGTTGCTTCACTGATGTGGGGACCATGGGCAGGCGGCATGGCACCGCCCGAGCTCGAAAGTGTATTTGCCAGCCACGGCTGGGCAATGATTCAACCGGCAATAGGTCGCTCTGCTTTCATGCACGAGCTCAAGTTCGGCAAGAAGGGAGAAGTGGAGGTATTGCTAGTAGGCAAGCCTGCACAATCGACCGAAACACCTGTCGCCTCGGGCTCCCGCATGCACCAGAGTACACCGTCCGTAGAAGGACCCGGTCACTGGGCATTTCATGTGGTACTCGACCCTAAAGTGGACCTCTACCTGAACGATCACAAATTTGACAGCATTCCGGTCATGCCGATGGCTGTTGCTCTGGAGCTCATGGCAGAAGCAGCGCAATCAGTCTGTCCGGCATTGCATCTGTCGTCCGTTCACAGTTTGGAGATTCCCGCCGGTATCGTATTTGATGCCGGGTCGAAGTCAATTGTAGTCACAATTGCACAACAAAGTCAGACCGCGGAAAAAACAGTGCTACAAGCTTCTTTATGCACAGGAAGCGAGCGCCGCCGCACGCATTTTAAGGCGACTCTGGAACTTTCACGAGACTGGCCAGCTACTGTTGCAACTGCAGCACCTCCGTTAGCCGGGATTCCCTTGACCGGAACAGGCGCCACTCCGCTTGACCAGGCAGAGACAACAGTTCCAACCGCAAGCACTATTTATCGTGATTGGCTCTTTCATGGTCCAATCTTTCAAGGTATAGAAACAGTTGAAGCGATGGGCACTAACGGCATCATCGGCACAGTGTCGACATCAAACCCGGCACAATGCTTACAAACGCCAGGATCTCAAGGCTGGATTATCGATCCAATACTGCTAGACAGCTCTATGCAGCTGGCTGGAGTATGGTCCAGACATTATCTTGACATTACTGTTATTCCCACCGGTTTCCGTTCCTTGCATCGCCTGAGACCAACAACATGCAAGCATCTGATAGCCAGAGTTTTCATTCCACCCGAGTTGCATAACAACGAGCTGCAATGTGATCTGTCAGTATGCGAGCCTGATGGAACGGTCATCCTGGTTATAGAAGGGTTGGGCGGAATCGGCAGTAAAGCGCTCAATCGCTTATCTGCGCAAGGCGAGCTCACAGGCGCTACCAGATGACAGTTGTACCGGCTAGCCACTCGCGCAAGCAGGCAGGCAAGCAAGTAGCCATCGTCGGCATGTCTTGCCTATTCCCTGATGCACCCAATTTGGCGGCGTTCTGGTCCAACCTTGTCAGAGGCACAAGCTCAATTCGCGATGTGTCCAGCCTGGAGTGGGATGATAATCGCTATTTTGCTGAGCGCTCAGACAGCTTCGCCAGAGCCTATTGCAAGCGGGGGGGCTTCATCAGCAATCTTGCCCTGTTCGATCCGCTCAAGCACGGAGTAATGCCTGCCTCTGTCAGCGGCGCTGACGCAGATCAATTCCTTGCCCTCCATGTTGCAATAGAAGCGATGAGAGACGCTGGTTGCCTCGAACACAAATTCAATGGCGACAGAGCAGAGGTCATACTAGGTCGTATTTCAGCACCAGGGGCCGGAGCGCTCAATTTGATCCAGACCGGGCAGACAGTTGACCAGGTAATGGATGCCATAGTCCTTTCCCGTCCGGACTTCAGCGCTGAACAGCTGCTTACAATCAGACAGAAGCTGCACTCAACATTGCGCCCATGCAACGCTGATACTATCCCCGGTGTAATGCCAAACATAATAGCCGGGCGCATAGCCAACCGGCTGGGCATACGCGGGCGCTCAATGATAATCGATGCCGCCTGCGCATCGTCTCTTATCTGCGTCGAAATAGGTGTCAACGATCTCCTTTCAGGATCTGCCGATCTGGTGCTGGCCGGCGGTGTTCACGTCAACTCTTTGCCCTACTTTTATCAGATGTTCTGCGGACTGGGCGCTCTCTCGCCTCAAGGGCAGATACGTCCGTTCGACGCTGCTGCTGATGGCACTCTCCTAGGCGAAGGACTCGGAGTAGTCGTGCTCAAACGTCTTGAAGATGCCGAGAGCGCCGGCGACCGCATTTATGCAAAAATTTCAGCAGTTGGCACTTCATCAGATGGTTATGGCAGCGGACTGCTCGCCCCCTCAGTCGAGGGTGAGGCTCTGGCGTTAAGCCGGGCTTACGAACTGGCCAACATTTCACCTCATACAATAGGCTTGCTTGAAGCACACGGCACCGGAACTGCTGTCGGGGACCAAACCGAATTACATGCAATTGAAAAAGTGTTTGCAGCACGAGCGGACACCGAGCCCAGTATCACCTCTGCAGCAGCCGCTCAACATCCATCTCAATGGTGCGCTCTCGGCTCGGTAAAGTCTATGATTGGACATTGCCAGGCTGCAGCCGGCATAGCCGGGCTCATCAAGGCAGCACTCAGCCTTTATTACAAAGTTCTTCCCGCCACACTCAATGTTACACAACCAAGCAAGCAGGTTGAATGGTCGCGCTTCCCTTGTTACATAAACACCCGCACCCGTCCCTGGATTCACCCATCTGCAGGTAGCGAGCGCTTGCACCCGCGCCGAGCTGCAGTCAGCGCCTTTGGCTTTGGTGGAGTCAATGCACACGCTATCCTGGAAGAACATTGCCAACTGGACGAAACAACGCGCCCCAGCTTGCAGACACTCTGGGATTCAGAGCTCATCACTTTTGAGGCTGCTTCAACAGCCGACCTTGATTCAAAGCTAGACAGTCTCGAACGTTTCATAGCGCATCAGGACAAGGTTGATCTCAAAGATATTGCCTTCACTTTAAATCGGACAGACAAAGAGCGGGGCAGCAAGCAAGCGACAGAGCGGCTGGCTATAGTGGCTGCCAGTGTAGAGGATCTTAAGATCAAAATTGGCACAGCCAGAGAACAATTGAGAACAGGCGCCTCTAGAGACAACTCCAGAGGGATTTTCTTCAGTTTAAACGACAAAACAGCTGCTGGCAAACTGGCGTTCCTTCTACCTGGACTTGGTTCAGCATATCCAAATATGCTGGCAGATCTGTGCATTCATTTCCCTGAGGTTCGTGAAGTCTTTGATTTTGTCGATCACCTGGCCCTTAAGAACGGCTGCCAGCCCCTGCCAAGCCGCAAGATCTTTCCGCTCCCCAACCTAGCAGGCACAGCTGCCGGCTCAGACGTGCTCTCCCTGGCTACTGCCGACTCAGCAGTAGTACTGGTCCTTATGGCTGAATGGTCATTGTTCACCCTGCTTTCCAACCTGGGGCTCGCTCCTGATACCATAATGGGCTGCAGTACCGGCGAATTCGCAGCGCTGACTATGAATGGATCTGTCGAAATTCTCGAAGCGGCTGGTCTCTTTTACAAGTTAAGTACTGCCGTCGCCCGATCAATTCCGGAAGATAAGCTCAAGGGTCTTCGTTCACTCAAAGTATCAACAAGCGCGGATAGACTGCCACCATTCTGGAGTACCGCTAGTGGCAACATCTATCTGAGTGCCGATCTCGGTCCGGACAACTGCATAATTTCTGGAAGCACTGAAGCAATAGATCAAGCATCGAATATCCTGCAAGCTGAGAATATAGATTTCACCCGCCTGCCAATTGCTATTCCCTATCACACCCCGCTTGTTGCCAACCTCCTTAATAAGGAACACGTTGAGCTGAAAGATCTTCTCATCGCACCACCGAAACTGGAATCCTGGTCATGCTCTCTGGCAGCACGTTACCCGAGCCAGGCAAGCGCCATTCAGCAGATTGCCACCGAGCTTTTTGAAAAGCCGATCAAATTGCGCGAAACGATTGAGTCGATGTATGCAGACGGAGTGAGAACATTTATTGAAGTAGGACCCAAAGGCAATTTAACTGATCTGGTTAGCAAGATTCTCGGTTCAAGACCACATCTTGCTCTTCCATCCAATCTTGCTACTGTTGCCTCCATCACACAGATCAACAATCTGCTCGCCGCCATATTTTGCCAGGGGCGTGACCTCCATCTCGATTATCTCTACAGCAGACGTGATCCACAATTACTAAATCTGGAGAGCAGTGAGCAATTGGACATCCCTGTTCAGCGCAAGATGCAGCTTACTATTAGCTACCCTGAGCTACATCTTGATACATTGCCACCAATAACAGCTTCCAGCCCATTGCAATCCCAACAGATGCCGCCAGAGCAAAGCAGCGATCACTGTCCTGGAAATGCTGACAGTCCAACAGAGCAAACGCATCAAACTGACGTCATGTCCACCTATCTCAAGAACATGTCCGCCTTCCACAATAATTTAATGGCTGTCCAGGAAAAGGTATTAACTGAGTATCTGACTGTCAAATCGGCAGCTCCAACAGCTACACTTTCTGCCGACACAAACCCAACACAGCCTGCCTTCTTGCATGGATCCACAATTAAGCGCACAGCCGACACAGTGGAACTCATCCGTAATTTTTCTCTGCAAGAAGACCTCTATTTGCAAGATCACTCAATAGGCGCTGCTGTATCAGTCACTGACAAAGAGCCGGTCAGAGTAAATCTCCTGCCGTTAATGGTCACACTAGAGCTCATGGCAGAAGCCGCCTCCCTCCTGGCACCAGAATGTGTAATTACACGGCTGGAGCAGGTCAGGGCGTACAAACGGATCAGAGTGGATCTGCGCGGAATATCTTTGCGGGTCATCGCCAGGTGGAACGACAGTATTCGCACAACAGCAGCTGTCGAGGTCAGATATTCTCAATCATCTGACAAGGGTAACGGCAATGGAGCCGGAGAAGATGAACATCCGCTTGCATGCTGCGATGTCATCTTGAGCTCCAGTTACAGCCCACCACCGGCAGCAACACCATACAGCTTTGCACAGAAACAGCTCTCCAAATTCGGCTCTCAAGGGCTTTACAGTACAGGCGCTATGTTTCACGGGCCAAGCATGCAATCAGTTAAAGAGATAACGCAGGTTGGGAAACGCGAGATTAGCGGAAAAGTGGCGACCGTCTCTCCTGTTGACTGGTTTGCTTGCAAACGTCAGGGCATCCATTCAACTAATATGCTGCTCAATCCGCTCCTGCTCGACAACGCCAGTCAGCTTGTTCTCTTCCATTTATTTGAGCACTCAATGCCGGTCACAGCGCTCCTTCCGTTTCACATTGAATCAATTGAGATCTATAAGAATCTTGCTCAGCTACCACCCACCGCAACTGTGCAGGCACAACTAACAACTATCACCAATTCAACTACTCAGGCAAATGTCGAGATTCTCGACAAGAACGATGCCTCTGCTGATCACATATGGGCACGAATTAGCGGCATATCTAGCCGCAGGATTATTTTGCCGAGCCCAGTGTCCAGTTTTATTGCCAACCCTGTCTCAGTACTGCTAACTGAAGAGCTGCCAAAGGTCGCATCGGCTCTCTCGGCTCCTGAGCAATGGGTATGTGTAAGCTTAGATGGCAAA
Organism: uncultured bacterium; assembly: GCA_903835185.1. GTDB lineage: Bacteria > Cyanobacteriota > Vampirovibrionia > Obscuribacterales > Obscuribacteraceae > CAILLX01. Next base: position 20,269 of record CAILLX010000073.1, read on the forward strand.
CTTTTGCCTCTCGATCCGGGTTATCTCGATTGGCTCTCCGATTATGTTCTCACTTCGCGTGAACAGACTTATTTTCTCAAGACACTTCAATCGGACCGGCGGCGGCGTGAATGGCTGATGGGCAGAATCGCAGCAAAAGATGCCTTGCGATCTCTTCTCTCCAAAACATTGGGAATAAATATCTGTCCGGCCGACATTGAGATTATGCCAGCAGATGACGGCAGCCCGATCCCAACAGGAGCATGGCTGATCGATCTACCATGGAAGCCGCTTCTTTCAATCTCACACAAAGAGGACATTGCTGTTGCCATTGCCGGTCGCAGTGATCGAGCACCAGCAGTAGGCATAGACATTGAAGATCTGCATTCATTGCCAGATGGATTCGCCAAGCTGGGATTAAGCGGGGCAGCACTCGCCTGCCTTGATTCATTACCAGAGGCGGAGCGTAACGAGACATCCTTGAGACTCTGGTGCGCCAGAGAGGCTGCCGGCAAGGCTAAAGGCATACAGCTAGCAGAGCAGCTCACGACACTACAGATTGCACATTGGGATTCACTCTCGGGGCGAGTGCTTGTTTGCACGAACAATGTCCTTAGTAAAGATGGACAGCCAGATCCCACAGCTTCAATAGCCGTGCAGACATTACGCGAGCGTGAGTGGGTCATCGCTGTGACTGACGGACAACCCGATCGTAAGAATTGATCAAAATGCTAAACTGTCCAAGCTCCCCATGGGAGCGCATACCGTAGGGGCGCGTCGGGACGTGCCCGGTGGGCGGCTCTCGAGCCGCCCCTACAGCTGCCCCTCTACAGCCGCCTCCTACGGTTATCCCAACCGCTTACAACGGTATTGGGCATCCCGCCTGCTGGCGTAGGGGCGCGTCGAGACGCGCACGGTGGGCTGCTCTCTACGGTTATCCCAACCGCTTACGTTAACTGTATTGGGCACCCCCAGGCTGCTCGAACAGAATTGGTGACATGGGGTACCCTGGACTCTGAGGTGATCTATGAAAGCACTAGTACTAGAAACCCAGGGGGAAAGACTGATACTACGGGATTATCCTGTCCCCGAGCCAGGAGCCCACGAGATACTCATCAAAGTTAAAGCCTGTGGTGTATGCCGCACCGACCTTCATATTATAGATGGGGAGCTCACACAACCAAAGTTGCCGATTGTTCCTGGTCATGAAATAGTCGGCTCTGTGGCAGGTGTCGGCAGCGCGGTTCAGAACTTCGCTCCAGGTGACCTAGTTGGCGTCCCCTGGCTTGGCGAGACCTGTGGCAGCTGTAGTTACTGTCTAAAGGGCAAGGAGAACTTGTGCGATGCGGCAGTTTTTACCGGCTATCTCAGAGATGGCGGATATGCCGAATACGCAGTAGCAAACGCTCGTTACTGTTTTGCACTGCCGGAATCATACGACCCAGTGGCAACAGCGCCACTTCTCTGCGCTGGTCTCATCGGCTGGCGCTCGTTGAAACTATGCGGAGATTGCAAAACACTAGGACTTTATGGCTTCGGCGCCTCAGCACACATAGTAATTCAGATAGCCCTCCATCAAGGCAAGACTGTTTTTGCCTTCACAAAACTAGGCGACAGCGCTGGGCAGGCTTTTGCAAAAGAACTCGGAGCCACCTGGGCTGGCGGATCAGACACCTCTCCTCCTGAGCTAATGGATGCCAGCATTATTTTTGCCCCAGTCGGATCGCTTATACCTGCGGCCCTTGCATCAACATGCAAAGGCGGCACTGTGGTTTGCGCCGGCATACACATGAGCGACATACCTTCCTTCAAATATGATCTTCTCTGGGGTGAGCGCACAGTGCGCTCAGTAGCCAATTTAACCCGCAGCGATGGCATGGAATTCTTTGCGCTCGCGCCAAGCATCCCAGTCAAGACCTCCGTCACTGCTTACCCCCTTGAGCAAGCCAATGAAGCTCTTGATGATTTACGCTACGGACGAGTAGTGGGTGCAGCAGTTCTGGTTCCGGAGCTTGTCCCTTTTGTCGTTGATTTAGTTGGTGACCCCCTGACCAAGCGGATTAAGCCTGGGTAGGTTTGATCTTGCAAAGGTACAAATCTGTGACAAGGAGGTCACCATGAGTAAATCATCGTCTGGATCTAAGAGCC
>CAILLX010000074.1 GCA_903835185.1 uncultured bacterium
AACTACAGACTAAAATTAAATCCATGCGTGCCACCACTGGTACCATCAAAGCAGCAGCGTGATATACTACCGACATGAAATCCGAAAGGCACTCCCCATGACCGGATCAACTAATTTCAACTACAACTGAGACATCCTCTGTGCAGGTACAAACACATGAACGAACAATCGCGCATTTGTATACCTGCTGAACTGGACATGGTATGCAATGAAGGTATGCTTGCAGAAAGTCAGAGCATGCTGGAAAAATGTAGACTGAATATTGCTAAAGATGGTATCAGCATCTTACTGATTCCGCTATTCTTAGTATTTGGCTCCATTGCTGTATATTTAGCTTATTATACATTCCAGGATATAATCCTTTATCCGAAAAACTATTCTGTAGCCTTGATAGTACTTTGCAAAGCCCTCCTGTTCGGCATTCTCGCACTTGCTACAAAACAAGCAATTTCTATCACCGGTAGGGGCAGTCCGTTTCCAACTAACGTGCACATCACCCAACTTGGGATCAAGTTTGCCTGGAGAACTAAAAAGGCAGTGGCTTCTCCTGTTATTGCGTGGAAAGCAATCGAACACATCGAGGTCGAACGAAGCTGCCAAACCTTAAACCACCAGCCATTAAGGGGAGTGCGACTGATCGTTCGCATCCGGACAGTTCTTCTAGAAGACAAAAGAAGTGGATGGACACTGCTATGCAAGCTGAGTCGTTTGCTGACTTCCTGGTTTCCCTATCCCAAAGTAAATGGACGCATTGACTTTGGTGCTTTGGAGATTGAGTTTCCGCTTGATGCGCTAACTCTGGAAGCAGACAAGTACAGGTTGGTGTCTGTGATTAAGGAAAGGGTGTCAGCACTTGCGCTTGGCGAAGGATTTTTGCGGCTGTCTGATGGAGCCAACGCACCGACCTTCACTCAACTTTGGCTGGATGATCTCAACTCATTCCGCCGGCAGCATGTGCTCGAGCTGGAACCGGGAGCGACTTTAAATGATGGGCGCTATCGAGTCGTAGACACAATAGCCACCGGCGGACAGGCGAAGATTTATCGCGGCGTAGATGTTGTTTCCAATCGGGAAATCGCCATTAAAGAGCTCATTTTGCCAACCAATGCCGGTGCGGAGGTGCGCAACCGTTCCTTTGCCAATGTTCGAACCGAAGCGATGCTGCTCGGCCGACTTAACCATCCAAACATTGTGAAGCTGCTGGATAATTTTGTTGAGGATCATCGCGCTTATCTCATTCTGGAGCATGTGAAAGGAAAGACATTAAGAGCGCTGGTGCAAAACGGCTCAGCTCTTCCATGTGCTGAGGTCTGTAAGATTGCCATTTCTATGTGCTCGTTTCTCGAATACCTACACAACCAGTCACCACCAATAATCCATCGTGATTTGACGCCAGATAATGTACTGTACAGTCCGGAAGGGGATGTGAAGCTCCTCGATTTCAATGTGGCAAAGTTCTTAGAGTCAAGTAGCACCAAAACGGTAGTCGGGAAGCACAATTATATGGCTCCCGAGCAATTTCGTGGGCAGGCGACCATTCAAAGCGATCTGTATTCGCTTGGCTGCACCTTACATTACCTACTTACTGGAGAAGATCCCGTTGCCCTTTGCTGCTCGCATCCATCTGCGAAGAAACCTGAGACACCTGTGGCACTCGATGAAGTTGTGGCGCGACTGACCGATCTAAACCTGGAGCAACGGTACCAGAGTGCAGCACAGGCAAAGGCAGATCTTCAGACAATAGTGTGATTTCTCACATACACATTTGCAATGCCAGAAAGGCTCCACATAGACGCAACTGCAACTCGGGGGCAGCGATGCTGTCACTACTGACAAGGCACACCAGTATTGCGCCGGCAAGTTGACATGAGGTCACAGGCGGTAATTAGTGAACGTTAATGTGCGACTTAATTTCAACATTTTGCAAATGTACTAGTATCGGTGTTACCTGGAGGTAAACGTTCAGCACTGCTCGCCCTGAATCTCCCAATAAGCTGAGTTATCCGGACCGAGCGTTGCAGCAGAGGAAGAGATCCTCACAAGGGCACCATAGAATTTCCAGCCTGGGAACACATGCAGTAGCGCTCTTGTAAAACGCATCATTGCAACACTGCTGAATAAGCACCTTCAAGTAATCGTATTGCACCGGCGGCTGTCAAGTTCGCCACAGACAAAGGAGCTTACTATGGCTGGCACGTACAAGATGACTGAAATGGTCGGGACCTCCTCCAAAAGCTTTTCCGACGCAGTTCAAGAAGCAGTAAAGCGGGCTTCCAAGACTCTTCGCAACCTGGGTTGGTTTGAAGTGACCGACCAGCGCGGACTGATTAAGGAAGGACAGGTTGCCGAATTTCAGGTAACGATAAAGATCGGCTTCAAAATGGAAGACTAGTCCAAACATTTTTTGTTTGAAACATTAAGTGCTCCATCTCCTCTTTGGTGGAACTCCTTCCAGTCGGCAGCGTCTCACTGGAAGGTAGCAACACTAATTTGAATATTTGCCGCCAGACCGGCGCCCCACCAGGCGTAAGTTTTGTGTCGGGAACATACTAGAAGAGGATTATCATGAGCACACAGTTCATTGCACGCAGCATCAGAGCCACTCTGGTTGCTATCCTTGTCAGTCAGCTCAACCTGACGGCTGGTGTACTGGCGGCAGATAATACGGTGAAAGTATCTGGTCAGGCTGTTTTCTCTATCCCCACCAGGGCAGGAAAGCTAAGCGCTGCAAGTCGTGCTGCAATCGTTCAGCATAATCTCGACAACGCACTGGTAGCATCAAAAGACAGGTCACCCTCTGCAGTCAAAATTGTTTATGTAAAAGGAGTGCCCTTCGTAACGCTGGGTGGATATCAAGTTATCACTGTCGATACCGCTTCTGCCCGGGCTGCTCATACCACACCAGTCATGCTGGCTGCACGCTGGGCAAATAACATCAAGAGTTCCCTGCAAGATTCGAGTAGCATAAACAACTACGTGTCCCAGCTCACCGGCACCACCAGCAGTGACACAAGCAGTTTCCAGAACAGTCCATCCAGCCTGGTGCCTCGAGCGACACAGTCGGTTCCTCTGCACAAGGGGCGTATCGTCTTCATTCCAGCAGGAATGGTCATCCCAATAACGCTTGCCACGGGGGTGTCAAGCGAGGTTGCTCAATCCGGAGACAGAGTTGAAGCAAAGGTAAACCAGACAATTAATCTGGAACACGGCTCCATACCAGCAGGCTCACTTGTGATTGGACAGGTAGCCGAATCGGAAGCTGCCAGGCGCCTGGGTAAATCTGGCGAGCTCAATTTGAGATTTATTATGTTGCGCACCTCGGATGGTGTCGACACGCCGATTACAGCCCATATGATCGGAACAATCAGTAAATACAGCCAAACCGGCGGTGATGCAGGCGGCACGATCCAGGGCGAAACAACCAAGAACAAAGTTGAATCAGCTGCAATTCGAGGAGCAATAGGTGCCGGTGCTGGTGCCTTGATTGGTACTACTATTGGTGCTATCGCCAGCCACGGGTACGGTACTGGACGTGGTGCACTCACAGGTGCAGCGCTTGGTGCAGGACTAGGAGTAGCCGATGCACTCCTCATTCGGAAAGGAACCAACGTTGCACTGACATCAGGACAACAACTGCAGCTACAGCTAGATGCACCAGCACAACTTGTTGGTTGTGGAGCCAGCAATCTTTAGTTTTGCGTTCTTAAGCTCTAAGTCCCAAACAGACGGTCGCCTGCGTCACCCAACCCTGGCACTATGTAGCCGTTGTCGTTCAAACAATCGTCAATTGCGCCTGTGGTAATCATCACCTCAGGGAACTGGCTATGAACGTGCTTTATTCCTTCCGGGCTGGCCACAAATGAGACCAGATGAATAGTGCTCACTCCATGCTCTGCAAACAATGAGATGGCCGCTGTCGCTGAGCCACCAGTGGCAAGCATAGGATCAAGAATAAACACACGACTTTCTGCAGGCAACGATTCAGGCAACCTGGCGTAATACGAGATGGCCTGTAGAGTTGTCTCATCCCTTCTCAGTCCAATATGGTATATACGTGCATTAGGAAACAGCTCCTGTGCTGCTTCGCAGAGAACTAGTCCGGCACGCAGCACTGGAGCAAGGACAATGTAATCAGTCAGCACTACACCGGCAGCCAGTCCCATAGGCGTCTCCACTCCAGCCGCGCGAGTCGAAAGATCTCGCATAGCTTCGTAAACCAGAAAACGGCTCATCTGGCCGGCATGCCGGCGAAAATCACCTGACGGGCTCTGATAGTCCCGTATTCTGGTCAGAAGGTGCTGTGTAAGTGGGTGTGTGCAAACCTGCACGTTAGTCATTGCTGCAATCATGATTGTTTGGAAGCCCTCCGCAAATATCTACTTTTACTTTTGTACAACAGCGCCCGTCAGCTCATTGCAGACCTGCCTGGTCCACCTGTCTGCTTCAAGAATGTCATCGAGAGATGGTTGATTGGTAGGCTTGTGTTGATTCAAAACTTGCTCAATCAACCGTGGAATACCAGGAAAGTTAATCGCCCCAGCAATAAATGCTGCCACTGCAACCTCATTGGCAGCGTTCAAAACTGCCGGCAAAGTGTTTTGCTCACCGGCAACTGCCTGCGCAAGCGCCAGACACGGGAAGCGCAGCAGATCTGGCTCTTCAAAAGTCAGAGTTGCTGCTTGAACCAAGTCAAGACGCGGCACAGTAGACGAACCAATACGCTCCGGATAGAAAAGAGCATAGTGAATAGGCAGGCGCATGTCGGGAACTCCCATCTGTCCAACAATAGATCCGTCAGTAAACTCGACTGCCGAGTGAAGAATCGATTGGGGATGGATCATTACTCTTATGCGCTCAGGCGGCACATCGAACAACCAGCGCGCCTCAATGACCTCCAGCCCTTTATTCATGAGAGTGGCTGAGTCTATGGTTACTTTCGGTCCCATCGACCAGTTAGGATGTCGCAGCGCATCATCTACGGTGGCATTAGCAATCATCTCCTTGCTCCAGGTCCGGAATGGACCTCCAGAAGCTGTGAGGATTACTTTGGCGATATCAGCAGCAGCATAACCTGACAGCGACTGAAAGATAGCTGAGTGTTCGCTGTCAACCGGAACTATCCGGGACTTGTGCTTACGGCACAACGGCATAATGACAGAACCAGCTGCCACTAGAGTCTCCTTATTGGCCAGAGCGATAGTCTTGCCAGCACGGATGGCGGCAACTGTAGGCAAAACTCCAAGAAAACCGACCAGCCCTGTCACTACAGTTTGTACTGCTTCACACGAAGCAGCCTCAATAAGACCTTGCTGCCCCAGGACAACCTGCACAGAGCTGCTTTGAGTTCCCAGAACGTCAGTGAGCTGTCTGGCAGCAGCGGCATCGGGCACAGACACGACAGTCGGCTGGAAGAGGCGCACCTGCTTAGCTAAAAGATCCAGATTGTTCCGCCCGGCTGCCAGCGCTACAACATTGAGAAGTCCGGGATGAGCCTGCACAATCTCAAGTGTTTGTCGCCCTATAGAACCTGTCGAGCCTAATACTGCTATATTTTTCACATATATATCCGCTTTGAGCTTAAGCAGCGGCAGATTAACCGTTACCTCCTGGCATTCTAACGCGAATGTCCAGACAGACCTAGAGAGGGTGTCTCATTGTTATCAAGATCCGGATCTGACCAGGGCGCAACCATCTGCAAGTCAGCAACCCTGCCTGGCGGAACCTGCAGTACCTTTGCTCTTAGCGCGCCGGGCAAACTGGAGGAAGTTGAAAATAGTCAGTCACATTGCTCTCTATGAGCCCTTTCATAAACGCAACAGCAGTTCGGCGTCTTTGAGCCTGGTCCCAGGCTCCGCCCCAGAAACAATATTCAGGATTGTAGTAGGCACCTGGCACAGCTGTCTGGAAGAAGGATCCCGGTGCAAGTGGCATCACGACATTGCCCGGGGGAAACTTATTGCGCTGGCAAAGCGGTCCGGCAGATAGCTCAACTGCATTCTTTAGCTGCCGGTCAGCATCGTTTAACTTATCGAGAATCGCCTGCTTCTCTTGAGGCGAAATTTGCCCTGAGCGGAGGAACCCGCGCACAACCGGCTGTAAAGCCTCCATAGTAAGAACATCAGCCAGATAAATCTGGAAATACGGGTTATTCGAGCCGGTGGCTCCCTTGCGAAGAAGGTTCTCTTGCCAGGCAAGAGTCTGACTGGAGAGCCGAGACATTCTTGTGAAATAGCTGATGGCATCCGACTGTGGATTTGCTACTGTTGCAAACGGATTCTTACCGGAATGTTGAGCATCAGATACCTGAGACAAAGTATATTCATTTACCTGCAACCGCGAGCGGTCGATATCGAAAGACTGACCGTTAAGCTGAATGATCGACAGACTGCGCGGATAGTGATAGATGTTGTTGTTAGCTGCTCCCTTAAAGAAGAAGTAGTAGCCACTTTCATCTGCCCAGTGCAATATTTGCGTACCTGGCGGCGCATTGTTAATCTTGAGAGTGGTGTAAGGAAGATCAGTTTTAGGCAGACTATCCAGTCTAGCCAGAGAGTTGAAACTTAACTCTAAGACCCCGTTAGTAACATGACATTTCGGAGTGCGATCGCTTGCCGGCGCAATAGGCAAGCGCAGGTCAATTCCAGGTATTCTGTCTAGAACACTGCCTCCTGGTGCATTTGCAAGCATTTTACTTGCTTCCAATTTGCCCAGCGTCGCTCCAGTACCGGTAATTCTTACTGGCACTCGAGAACTGTCACAGTGAGATAAACCTTGATCATTTGTGCGGCTATCCAGTCCAGGCCAACCCAAGAGGAAGTTTGCATTCAGCCCACGCTCGCCGCTTGCTCTTGTTTGTGTAACTTCTGATAGCTCTGGCATCTCGCCCTGCTCACATGACCGCATGACGTACTAATCTTCTGAGAGGCGGCAGGCGAAGTCAATGTGGTAACCACGTAGTGGAAAATAGCTGCTGGGCTATAGGGTCCATTTTTACTTTGCAAATGACTTCATTGTTGCAGGTGGCACAACGCTACCGGCTCCCATTATCACGCATCAATAGAGATTCCTGCCTTCTCGGTATCTTTCGTCATGCTCGCCATTAACGATGCCAATTTGCAAACACAGGTTATCCTAGATGAACAGCAGTCTGTGTCATTGGAAACGTTGTTGCCATATCACTATTAGTTTGCCATATCTGAACAAGTTGAGTTCTGACAGCTTTGGGTAGACACAGGCGAATAAAAGCACACTTGATTCAATCATGAATTGGTGGCGCACGCACAATTGGTCAAGGTACAAAGCTGGTCCTGTCAGGTTATTGCTAGAAACGGTGTTCACACTATTTCTGTAATCCGACACTGCACCCATTGAACCTCATGTGTCTAAAAACCGTATCAATAAGTAGGTCAGGAATTCAAAAGTTTTTCTGACCAACAAAGAAGGGAGGAATAGGACATGTTTGGACCAACCACATTTATATTGTCATTTATCAACAGGCTGCCGTCAGGACAAATCTTCACCACACGTGATTTACTGCACACTGGCTGGCGTGCTGCTGTTGATAAGGCTCTCAGCCGTCTGGTTGCTAAAGAGTACATAATCCGGTTATCCCGCGGCGTCTTTATCCGCAACGACTATAAGGTGATCATACCTAGTATAGAGAAGATTGCTCACACCAAAGCTGAGTCCTTTGGGAAACATATCCTTGTTCATGGTGCTGACGCGGCCAAGCAACTCGGACTCACAGATACCGGCAACAAGGAGCTTACCTTTTACACTACAGGCGCCAGCAGCTCTTTTCGGGTCGGTACAAAGATAATTTATTTCAAGAGTGCCTGCCACCGCAAAATGCACCTGAATGACAGTAAAGCAGGACTTCTCATGAGAGCTTTCTGGTTCACTGGTAAGGAAAGCTGCACGCGAGATTTATTTGATCGAGCCGATTATTATTACAATCGCCAGGTGAAGCAAGAACTGAAAGGAGAGCT
>CAILLX010000075.1 GCA_903835185.1 uncultured bacterium
GAACTACAGACTAAAATTAAATCCATGCGTGCCACCACTGGTACCATCAAAGCAGCAGCGTGATATACTACCGACATGAAATCCGAAAGGCACTCCCCATGACCGGATCAACTAATTTCAACTACAACTGAGACATCCTCTACCTATCCTGCTCTATTTTACATGTTTCTAGAGGGTTGCCGTTAATCGGTGAATAGTTATCTGGTGATCGGCTGCAGAGGTACAATTTCTTCCTTGGATCTATTTAACAAGTGGATCGTAAACAGGATGAGACCGGACTTTGTAACGCAAGTGAGGCGACAGAGTCGTTGTGTAATCGGACGCTCAAGGAGGTAGGGAATTTAGACCTTTCCTGCACCGCCCTGTGTAATCTTTACCGAAATGGCCTGATTTCGGCAATGTACATGTCCACCGACATGAGATAATGTCAGATGTTTTGACTAGCCACTTCATGAGTCACCATTTGTCTATTCTTCTAAACTTTCGCAGAATCACGGCCCTATCGCTAGGCATGATATGTGGCTGCTCATGCGCCGTGTTGGGACAAACATCGAACTGGGAGGATTACATCAACCAGGGTATTCAGGCAGCCCACGGCAAAGATGACACGGCATGTCTTAAAGCTTTTCAGTCTGCCTTGGATGAAGCGATCCGATCAAACAACACTCGTCAGATCCAGAGCAGCTTGGACAATGTCGCATGGGCTTATATGCAACTCCACGACTATGATAGGGCTGTGCGTACATACAAGCAACTCGTGGAAATGACCAATTTCGAAGGAAACGCTGCTGTCTTAAACTTGGCGTCCGTTTATCGCCTAACAGGAAATTTCGCGCAAGCTGAGCCTCTGTATGCACGCCTTATGACCCGACACTATCTCGATAGCGAAACGATGCATGATTACGTGTCCGTACTGCGACAACTTGGGAGGACGGTTGAGGCGAATCAAGTCAAAACCGAGCAAAGATGGCTCAAAGAGCATCGACCAGGTACACGTAAGTCACCCCAAGACTACATACCACCCGTTAAATTCGGCCCAACATTTGCCGATTACACGAAAGCCGTGCGCGCGCAAGCTATCAAGCTCTACCATTTCAGTTGCAATTTGAATAATGCTAAAACCACAGTGTCCTTCCGCATACAACCGGATGGCACTGTTTCGATTCTTCGCGTGCGTGGTGGCGATGAAACGTTAGTGCGAGCGGCGCGCGATGCCATCATGGATGCTGAGCCTTTTCCACCGCTCCCGTCGGACGCGCCGATGCCTGCCGACTTCGACTTCACGTTTCCACCGTCGCATGACGAACTTCATCGTAGCTTCAGGCAATTCTAAGATTAGAACCAATATTACCGAAAATGAGCGTCTTTGGCAGTGTTTCAAATACACTCGGCGCTGTTCAGGTCATGCGATACTTGGGGCGACCGATCACTGTGAGGATTACACACCTTAATGTTTTACCCGACACTTAAAAGAGCGGTGGCTGGTTGCTTGCTCCTTTCGCTCTTCTTCCATCAGCCTGTCACTGCGGCTGAAGATGTTCCGCTGTCCCTATACAAGCAAGCTGCTGAGGCCTATCAACGCACGTATTCTACGAGCGCGGACCGGAAAGAAAACCTTGACAAAGCTGAGCAGCTCTGTGAAAAGGGTATTGCGCTCCTGCCGCAAACTAATATTTTGTTACAAGGGTTCTACCTGTTGTGGTCAGAGGTCAAAGACTCGAAAGATGACCTTCCCTCGGCAGAAAAGCTGCAGCACAAAGCTGAAGTGCTTGCCAGGCAAGTGCAGGGGACACAATCAGTTCCTTACGCACTGGCTTTGAATTATAGGGCGAGACTGTACTGTGAGCGTTTGAAATTTAATCCTGCGATAGCAACGGCTTCTCAAGCCGAAGAAATTCTGGCAAGGGAAGTCATAGGCAAACACGACGAGCGGCTCAGAGAGGGCTATGACGACTGTTTGAGGTGGGAAATGATTGGTTTTGCTGGACTTGGCAAAGAACAAGAAGCTTTAAGCACCATAAAAAAGTTTTTGCAAACCAAGAATCTCAATCCCACCGAAGTCACTCTCAACATGCAATTAGCAGCTTCATATGCGCAGGTAGGTGAATCGGCTTATCGATATGGCAAACAAGATGACGCCCGAGCATTTTTTGAGAAGGCGATCGCACTATATCATCAATTGCAATCGAAATCGGATCCTGGAGATGTACCGGTTGGCACACGCGTGCTCCGAGCACCAGCTATACCCGTTTGCGGGGGGATGCTACGGCTTGCAGAGATCTATATCAAGTCCGGAAAGGTTGAAGAAGGAGAAAAGCTCAAGAAGGAAGGCAACGACTGGTTAGACTATAAAAAGCGCGGGCTTTAGCTGTCAGCTTGCCGAAAATGACCGTCTTCGGCAATGTCGAAGTCGTGGTACTAGTTACGGTGGCAGTAGCAATCTGTGTCGCACTCCTTTGCTTGGCTGCCTCTCGTTGATTGTTGGCTGATCTTAGTTTATGATCCGAATATTGAACTTCATCGAAACGAGTATCCACACTATGCAAACGAGCATCAGCGAGTTGTCGTTCAGCAGTTCGCCCATTTGTGTTGCAACGAATATGTATCTAGCCACTCTGGCAGACACCGAATTTTTGTGGTTCAGTTGCTCCGGCTGCTCGTAGAAGTCGGATAATTTCCGAATCTGTATGCTTAGACATCAGTGCCCATGCTAATGAGTTCCCCCTAGTAGCGGTCGATTGAGGAGCATTGACATCAACGCCACTATCAATGAAAAACTTCACGATTTTGGGATTATTTCCTTGGATAGCAGAGTAAAGGGCTTTAACACCCGATGGTCCTTTCGGATCTATGATCGCTCCCAGACTTAGCATTTGCTGCACTCGCCGCATGTCTCCTGAGCTGGCCGCGGCTGCGACCACAGTATCTCCGCATGCGGTTTCAACAGAAACGGAAGCCCCGGACTTGAGTAGCAGGTTGAGTAATTCAGGAGATTTTTGGCAGGCGGCGAGGATGATTATCGGGACTCCCATTGAGTCTTCAGCATTAACATCAGCACCATTCTCAATTAGGAGTCTGGCGACGTCAATATGTCTCTTGGTAATGGCGTACATCAACGCAGTGGTACCCCGATCTAGTGTTGCCATTGAGCCATTGTCCTGCCTTGTATTTGGATCCGCTCCATTCTTAAGCAGGAGCTCAGCTATTTTTTCATTGCCAGTATCAGCAGCGGCCATTAGCGGCGTAGGGTTTTCAGGGTATGGCCATACCTGCGGTGGTGGATTCCCGTTAACAGGTGCGCCTGCTGCTAACATGGCTTCGATTAGATCTTTGCCCCAATTATTTTTGATGGCTGTGGATAGGCTACAGATGCTGTTTTGGGGCGACACAGCCTCTTTCTGTTTGATGAGAAGTAGAACAACTTTTCTCCTATCGTCGCGACTTCCCGTGGCACCGGTATTATTAAGCGCGAATATGAGTGCTGTATTAAGGCACCGATCAGTTTTGTTTACATCAACACCCCTTCTTATGAGCTCATTAACGAGGACTTCATCGCCTGCTTGGGCCGCCAACATGAGTGCAGTGCCGTGAGTGCTCAGTGCATTTACATCTGCGCCTTTGTTAAGGCAATTTCCAATCCGGTCTTTGTCATACCCCTTCTCCAGCACTTCCAGCAGAGCCTTGTTTGCCTTCTCTTTTGGGGTGGCCGTAACTTGAAGCGCGATCGGTCCCAAGATAGGCGAAAAAACGATGCAGGACAAAGAGGCGTATTCTATTACCGTCGGAATCGCGAGCATTGCAAGTATCCAGATAGGGATTGGTGAACCATTGCTAGGAAACGCTTCCCCAGACGAAACCTTGCTTTCAAAGCGAGCAACATCTATGGCGATTGTAAACACACCACCGCCAAGCAAGATTGCATGAGATAGCGCGAAAAGGAACATTGCTGGAATCATAACGATCCAGCTAAGGTCATAAGCGCCGGACCGCAAACAATTCCCGAATAGAATGATGACAAAGATAAGTTCGTTGATCACAAGGTACACAGTCACCACTGAGGTCGTTAGTGGAAAGCGTTGCATCAAGCTAACTTTGGCTCTAACGATGGGGGTCTCTGTATGAAAAGCTGCTCGCTTCTTCAGGAGCTTCATTCCGAGGCGGTACGCGCCAACTCCAGTCAGCAGCAATACTGCCAGATAGAAAGTTGCCAGGATTACGTAAGCAAGCAGCTTCGAAGGTTCCTGGCAGACAATCAGATAGCAAATAACAACTGCGATGACCCCAGTGAAAACTAAGGCGATAAACACAATAAGAAGACAGATTTCCACTGTCCAGAGGGCGATAGTTTTAAGGCGCGAGGACACATCAGGCATAACAAGTGATCTTAACATAGCTGGTGCAGCCTTTTGTGGTATCAAATACGATGTGTCCACCACGTCGGTTGACAACACTGCCGAAAAAGGCTCTTTTAGGCAATGTTATGATCTCCTCGTTGACCCAAATCTTGATTCATCCATATGCCACCACTCAAACGCCAAACATCATTTTCGGCAAAGTCACCTAATCTGCCTCCCTCTAAACCCTGCAA
>CAILLX010000076.1 GCA_903835185.1 uncultured bacterium
AACTACAGACTAAAATTAAATCCATGCGTGCCACCACTGGTACCATCAAAGCAGCAGCGTGATATACTACCGACATGAAATCCGAAAGGCACTCCCCATGACCGGATCAACTAATTTCAACTACAACTGAGACATCCTCGATGCAGCGCATGTCAGCTCCATACTGTTTCTGCAATAACAGTATCTTTCCTGCACATGTTTGCAGCAGCCACAAACAGCGGCATGAGCTGCCCTGTATGTGGCTGCTGCTGGATAAGAATGTGAAAGGAGTTCCTATATGAACAGTTTCAATACAGTTGACAGCCAGCTGCATTCGCTGTTTGGTCTGACAACTGCTCAACTCGACAAGGTTATCGCTACGGCGCTGGCAGGCCGTCAGCAGCCCGGAGCCTACTGCGACATCTATCTGCAGTCCGGGCAGGATCAAGGTCTTTCATGGGACCAGAGCACTCTGAAAAGCACCTCCTGCGCTATTGTCAGAGGTGCTGGAGTGCGGGTGGTCATAGGTGACAAGACCGGCTACTCGTATACCGACCATGTCAATTTCACCAATCTGCGCAAGGCTGCCACAATCGCTCGCGCTATCGCCGAACATGCAGGCGGAGTCGAACTGCCGGCTGCAGGAACAGGCTCGGCTGGCACTGGTGCTCATGATCTGTACGCCATTCAGCAAGGACCGGTACTTGTCGATCTGCAAGAAAAGATTGCCCTTCTGCGTGCTGTCGATGAGTCTGCCCGCAGCTTCGATCAGCGCATTACCAACGTCTCAGTCTCTCTTGGCTGCGAAGACTACACAATTGTCATCGCAACGTCGACAGGCTGGCTTTTCATAGACAGGCGTCCGCTCGTGCATCTCAGCATCAGCTGTATTGCCACTGACGGCAAGCGGCGTGAATCTGGACGAGCTGGCGGTGGTGGTCGTACTGAATTCTCCTTTTTCGGCGCCAACAACTGGGCACGCGAGCAGGCTCGCATGGCAGCTCGGCAGGCTGTCGATCTGCTTACCGCAGAACCGGCTCCGGCTGGTGAGATGACAGTGGTGCTCGGTCCTGGCTGGCCCGGAGTCCTCATCCATGAAGCTGTCGGTCACGGGCTGGAAGGTGATTTCAACCGCAAAGGTACCTCCGCGTTCAGCAAACTGCTCGGGCAGCAGGTTGCCTCGCCGCTTGTTACAGTCATCGATGATGGCACCATTCCCGGGCGGCGTGGTTCTCTCAACTTTGACGACGAAGGTACGCCCACCCAGCGTACTGTGCTTATTGAAAACGGCATTCTGCGTGGCTACATGCAGGACAGGCAGAACGCAATGCTCATGGGTGCCGCGCTCACCGGCAACGGGCGTCGCGAAGACTACAAGTGCATGCCGATCCCGCGCATGACTAACACTTATCTGGCTGGTGGAACGAGTACTCCCGAGGAGATCGTAGCTTCGGTCGACTATGGTCTGTTTGCCTGCGAGTTTGGCGGCGGGCAGGTAGACATCACCAACGGCAACTTCACTTTCTCAGCCAACGGTGCCTTCTTGATTGAAGGTGGCAAGATTACTCGTGCAGTCAAAGGGGCAACTCTTATCGGCAACGGGCCCAAGGCTCTGCACCGGGTTTCTATGGTCGGCAACGACATGGCACTCGATCGAGGAATTGGTATGTGCGGCAAGTCAGGGCAATCAGTGCCTGTCGGAGTAGGCATGCCGACTGTACGCATCGACGCTGTCACTGTCGGCGGACAGCAAAAGTAAGAAGAGGAGGTGCTTTATGAAGGCTCAATATCTGGAAGAGATTGCCCGTTTTGTTCTTGACGAGGCGTCCCGGCTGGGTGCCAGCGATGCTAATGTCAGTATCGCTGCTGACAGCTCAGTGGGAACGGGTGTCCGCAAGGGTGACGTCGAGGAGCTGCAGGGAGCGCACGGGCAACAGCTCAGCTTCCGGTCTTTTGTCGGCAAGAACAGTGCCACCACAAGCACATCAGACTTTCGCCGCCAGGCTCTCACACGCATGGTGCGTGATAATGTCGCCATGGCGAGAGCAGCAGAGCCTGATCCGACTGCCGGACTGCCTGACAGGCAGTATCTGGCTACCAGTATCCCTGATCTCAAACTCGTCGATCCCGCAGCTGCCTCTTTCACAGTGCAGGAGCAGATAGCAGCAGCTCTGACTGCAGAAGCAGCAGCTTTTGCTGCCGATGCCCGTATTACCAACTCTGAAGGTGCAAGCTTCTCGACTTCTACCGCTGTTGTGGTTTACGGCAACTCGCTCGGCTTCTTGGGCAGCTATGCTCGCAGCAGGTTCTTGCTAAGTGTCTCAGTGGTTGCTTCTGACAGCACTGGTATGCAGGTGGGCGGCTGGTGGACGACAGGACGCAATCTGAGCGCCCTGGAGACACCTGAGTCGGTTGGCAGGAGAGCAGCACTTGAGGCTACCCGCCGACTTGGTGCACGCCGGGTCAAGTCGCAGCAGGTTCCTGTTGTGTTTGACCCGCAGATGGCAGGGCGGCTGATGGGGCAGTTTGTCAGTGCAGCCGGTGGTGGGTACATCTACCGCAAGAGCTCCTTCCTGGCTGACAAGCTCAGCGAGATTGTGGCTTCTCCGATAGTCACAATCATAGACGACGCTTTAATCTCTGGCGGATTGAGCTCCCGTCCTTTCGATGACGAAGGCTTGCCTGGCTCCACACGGACTATCGTGCAGGACGGGAGGCTTGAGACATATCTGCTCGGTAGCTATGCAGGGCGCAAACTTGGCATGGCTCCTAACGGTGCTGGCACAAGCAATCTCTATCTCAAGGCTGGCACTGCTACTCCCGAGGAGATCATCGCCTCGGTTGGAAACGGGCTCTATCTGCAATCAGTCTCCGGACCGGGCTTCAATGTGGTGACTGGCGACTATTCTCTCGGCGCTGCTGGACTGTGGATTGACAACGGACAGCTTGCCTATCCCGTTGAGGGGATCACTGTGGCTGGCAACATGCTCGACATGTTTGCCTCCATTGAAGTGGTTGGCAACGATCTTGTCTTTCGCTCCAGCTATGCCGCTCCCACTCTCAAGATTGCTTCTATGACAGTGGCTGGGGAGTAGCGCTTCTCGCCGCTGCTCACGCTCCCGGCTTTGCTAAAGGCTTACTGGACAGTTAATAGCTGAACGGTATAGCGAAGTCGGGAGCCACTGCCGTAGTAAGGTATCTGGCAGACTGGCTGTCAGAAAACCTCGCTGCGGCTGGCAGGGAGGAACAAGCTCATGGATCATTCTTGTGGCGCTCCTCTCATCAAACCCCACTGGTTCCAGGTTGGACTCATTGACGGCGGGCGGTCGATTATCATTGAAGATCTCGACCGAGGGGGACAAGTGGTGGTTCAAGGCGTATGCCGCCCTGGCGCTCTCCTTTGTCCCAGCATGGTAATCCTGAATCGCAGCAGCGACAAGATAGTGGTGTGGCGCAGTGCTGATTGCACAGTGATACTCACTGGACGTTGCGGCGGTGCCATTGAAGTGGATGGTGAAAGCAATGTGAAAGTCTTCCTGCGCTTTGGCGCTGCGGTTCTTTATGTCAGCGGGCATCTTCACATCTGGACTAATGTAACAGTGAGCCGCTATCTGGTCACTATCTGTGGTCCGGTTGTAGTCTATGCCGGGGGACAGGGTGTGGTGGACAGCTGTCACGACGGTGCGGTAATTCATGCCTGCGATACTGCACGTGTTGCTGGACGGGCTAAGGAGGTTCACATCAATGGTGGTGCTTCCTGTGACATGGATGCTGACTCGCGCTGTGCTGTGTACCTCTTTGGTGTTCGGCTGCTGTAACGATCCTGGGGCAAAGATATAGAGGGCGCTGTCGGAATCAGTGTTGCAATCAACCGGCCCAGCGGTAGCTCGCTTACCGCTGTCTCAGAATAGCCAACCTAAGACTCAGTCCTGTGCCTTGACTGATTTTTTGGCTTGGCTGTCAGGCAGTGGAAGGTCACCTGAATGCATACAGGGCAGCACCGGGTGTGTTGTTTCTGTATGCATTCAGTCTTTTGTCTTTGAGTCCAGGGTCCTGCATTTTATAAGAAAGCTTGATTTTTGGGTGAAGCTCTAGTCATCCATATAGTGTAACGAAACACTCCCCACCTCGAGCTTGTCCCTTTTGTCGTTGATTTAGTTGGTGACCCCCTGACCAAGCGGATTAAGCCTGGGTAGGTTTGATCTTGCAAAGGTACAAATCTGTGACAAGGAGGTCACCATGAGTAAATCATCGTCTGGATCTAAGAGC
>CAILLX010000077.1 GCA_903835185.1 uncultured bacterium
AACTACAGACTAAAATTAAATCCATGCGTGCCACCACTGGTACCATCAAAGCAGCAGCGTGATATACTACCGACATGAAATCCGAAAGGCACTCCCCATGACCGGATCAACTAATTTCAACTACAACTGAGACATCCTCCGTCCTCATCTCCTCCGGTCGACTTTTGCACCGCCAGCGGGGGGATTTCGCGCACTAACTGCCCATCACGTACTACCACGATTTCTGTTCTCGTTTGTCGTGCCAATTCCCAGGCACGCTTAGCGGCTCTTATCAAGGCTCCCGTGGCCTTTTGCATGTCTTGATCCGGCTCGTGTGATCCTGTTGGTTTCATAAGTTTTCTCCCTCGTCAATCAAACTGGGCGCATCACAACCGTTATCATACAAGCGCCAAAAATCTACTTCAAACCGATAGATCGTCTGAAAGTTCAACAATCCTGCAACGAAACGCCGACGTACAACGTCATCGGGCACATGATGTCCACCCTGCGCCACTCTTACCGCTATTCGCGCTATTGCTTCCTCAGCATTCACAAGCGACAAGAAGAAAAGCTTTACTTGATAGCCCTGTTGCCGCCAGGCACGAATCATTCGTGCATAACCACGACCAGCCAGAGTTGTTTCGAATGCAAAGTTGCTACCCCGTGCAGCATACGCTGCGATTTCTTCTAACATCATGCGCCCAGCCCTAATCACTGCTATTTCAGGCTGAAACGGCGAGAAACCTGCGGCAATCAAGTCTGCATTTATAAACACAGGACACTCAGCTTCATTCGGCAGAAATTCCCTGGCAAAGGTAGTCTTCTGGATTTGCTGCGACAATCTTCGGAGACTCTAGCCGGTCGGATTGGTTACTTGGAACTTGGACCACTATCGGCAACTGAAATTCCGCCAGGGCTGGCGGAGCAGGAGCGTCTTTGGCTGACAGGGGGGTTCCCCAGGAGCTACCTGGCAGGAGATTATTCTTCCAGCCTGTCTTGGCGGCAGGATATCATTGCAACCTACCTGCAGCGTGACATCGCTCAACTCGGCCCGCGGATACCGGCAGAGACACTTAGGCGATTTTGGACAATGCTTGCGCACAACCAAGGACAGCCTTTCAACGCTGCGAGAATTGCCGGTTCTCTTGGTGTAAGCGGGGTAACGGTAGGTCGTTACTTGGATCTAATGGTAGATCTGCTGCTTGTGCGTCGTTTAAGCCCATGGATGAGCAATGTTGGCAAGCGGCTGGTTCGGTCGCCTAAAGTATATATTCGCGATAGTGGTCTTGTGCATGCGCTCCTTAACATTGGCACGTTAGACGGGTTGTTTGGTCATCCTGTCGCTGGGAGTAGTTGGGAGGGTTTGGTTATCGAAAATCTTCTGACACATCTCCCGTTTGGTGCGGACGCTGGTTTCTATCGTACAAGCGGAGGGGCTGAGATTGATCTTGTGCTTTCTCTGCCACCACATGATTTATGGGCCATTGAGATCAAGCGGAGCATGGCTCCCAAACCTGAGCGAGGATGTCATTTAGCATGTGAGGATTTGCAGCCATCCGCGCGCTTTGTCGTCTACCCGGGGACTGAGCGATTTTCACTTGGACCAAATCTAACGGCTATAAGTTTGCCTGATCTTGTGGGGGAGCTTATCCGCTTATGTCGTATTTGATCAAGACATTAAAGGAAGCTGGTCAGATCGTCTGATGTTCAGGATCTCTTGCCTCCGGGATGAGCAGAATCAGATCAAGTGCGAGAGAGAGATAAGCTCAGGATGCTATGGGACTGTTCTGATTTTGAAGTCGACACACCCCAATTAGGTACGGACAGTTCCTCCCAGATGAGGCAGTAGCAGTATGGTACCAGTGACAAAGCCTTGCCAGCCCTAGCCCGACGGGGCAAAAACCGGTTCCTTCGCCGAACGGGCTGGCATTAATTATGAAGGAGCGCTGAAGGAGGCGCATAAGGGTTGAACACCAGCAACGGCACCGTGAGTGCTTTTATGCTTCGGTGCGCTTGCTGCGTTTTGTGCTTGGCGCTGCGCTTCCGGCAGTGGATACTGTCACCAGCCCCGCAACTTTGACTACCAGCAGCATAAAAGCGCGATCGCGACGCATTCAATCGGCTTATAGGGGCAAGACAGTGCAGAAGCATAACGCGTTGTCAAATGCTAGCATATATGCTAGCATTGAGTTAAACTGTCGGAATGGTGAAGAAACAAGCCGACTTAACCACATTGAAGGGCAACAAGAAGAGTGTCCGGTTCAATGACCTGGAGCAAATCTTGAAACGGCATGGCTGGGAGCTGCAGAGTGTATCTGGATCACACCATATCTACTCAAAGGCAGGCCGGTTGCCTGTCATGGTCGTGAAACCACACGGTAAACACAAATATTGTCATCCAATGGACGTCACGAAGGTGATTGCAGAGCTGGAAGCGGAGAGATAGACAGAAGAGGCAGGCTATGAGCAGGAAGACGGATCTTGATGAGTATCTGAGCATGTCCTGGCACTTTTCCATCCAGCCATCTGAATGGGAAGGTGAGAGGGGATATTGGGCCTGGGTATCGGAGCTTCCGAATTGTTCTACCTTCGGAAGTACCCAATCGGAGGCACTTTCTGCAGTTGTACAGCTACTGCCTGCTTATCTGAAAGCAGCTATTGAGTCGAACGCTTCTCTCCCAGCTCCGGAGAGGCGTGAACAGGAAGCAGACGATGTTGGTGGGACAATTGTGTTGCGCCTGCCAAAGTCTCTGCACCTTGGACTGAAGCATGCTGCCCGGACCGAAAACACTTCACTAAACCAGTTTGCTCTGTATGCGCTGACAAAGATGGTTTATCAAACGACGAGGCCAGACACGATTCGGTTGACTGCTAAGAAGAAGCCTGCCACAAGAAAGACCACGTCGCGGAAGACAGCTGTTCCCAGGACGAAGCTATCTTCTCGGAAATGAAAGAAAGATGTTTGCAGGGCAAGTCCAGGATCTGATCGACCACAGATTGAAAAAGTGGTCAGAGCCGGAGCGGGTTGCGAAGCAGGAATGCCAGGTCTATCTAGTAAAGAAAGTGCTATTCAAGGATATGGCCCTATCCTTAAAGTTTCTTCCTGCAGGGTTGGGTCACCGAGCTGGATTTCAATAATCTTGTAGTTTGCTTCGTAGTCCACTATTCGGGCTGGCAGCATTTATCCTAATTGGGATGCTCATCGTTTTCAGCGTGGGTGCCGCTGACGCGAGCATATTTACTAGGCAAGGAGCAGATTGTTACATAAAACTTCCAATGTGAACAGATAATATATATGCGTATAGGGTAAGTATGTAGTTAGGTGTTAATGTGCATGGGTCGGTTCCAAGTGATTGTCTTGATTACAGAAATGTTCCATTTCTAAGTGGTGGTGGTGGTGAAGGGAGCTACGTAACATTTGTAGCTAAGACACCCATTTGCTGCCGTTCACTAGAACAAGCCGTTTAGGCTTAATGGGGGACAGATGAAATTTGCGAGCATGCGGCTCTCCCAGAGATGGGGAGCCGGTTTGGTAGCTTTTTTCTTCATTCTATCTACTGTGTACATGCCGATTGCAGCATGCGCTCAGCAAGCACATGGAGCCCCCGGTGCGACTGCGCCAGTTCATCCAGCCGCTCATCACTCGACAGACTGGTCGAGCCGGACTCACACGCCCCACTCTGTTAATCTCGACCTGTCCTCAACCACCGCAACCACCGTTAGCCACCGCAATGCCCCATTGATCATCACAGAAGCTGGGGTATCCAAAACTATTACTACTGGAAGCTTAATCACTCCAGCTGAGCGTATGGCCGTGTCGCAAATTGTTAGAACCGGGCAACAGATGATTCAGCTAGGAGCCAACGGCAGTGCAGTGGGAGGCAGCTTCGTTATAAGCCCGCGGATGAGTCACGCTGTGAGTAACCTCGTCATCCCGACTGGCGTCACCGCAATTGATAATGTGAGCAGAGCAGCCACATTGAATCTGACTGGCAATCTGATCAACGCAGGCACTCTTTACGTTGTGTCTACTAATCCAGCACTGACCACTGCAACAATTAGCGCGGCTGGCATAAAGAACTTGCAAGGTGCAGTTCTGTCGTCTGTTCTGCCAGCCGGAGGGTTGCCTGGTTTTTCAAACGCGATTGGCAATTTAAGTTTAAGCCTGAATACAATCAACGACATAGTCAACGCCGGCATCATCAAGAGTGCTGGCAATCTCTCATTGAGCGCAGGTGGCTCGATCGTCAACGCATTGTCTACTGGTGTAACCGGACCAAGTCCTGTCATGCAAGCCATGAATAACCTGAACCTCGTCTCTGGCGCAGGTAGTATCACCAATGGCGGGGTAATAAGCTCTCTGGCTGGCAACATCAATATTGCATCCCAAACAGCGCGTGACATAGCTATCAATAATGCCGGAGGCAGATTTGAAGCGCTTGCCGGACAGATAAATGTGCGCAATGCGAACTTTAATGCACCATTCAATCTCGACCTGACAGGCGGTGACTGGCTTTCTCGCGAGTTGAACCTGTATTCCGGCAGTGGCATTGTCACTGCCAACGTGAATAATATCCAGTCCACCGCCAACATTTCAGCCGGAGCAGCACATATTGACGTGTCATCTGGCGAGCTAAATCTGGGCAACATGACACTCAAAGGCGATCCGACCTTCTTCAACAGCGATGGCAATGTCACCCTGGGTGGCAATATAACTGTGGGCGAAGCGCTCACCATAGCCGCAAGTGGCAATATTCTGTCAACCGGCAATTACAGCATAACAGCCAACGATGGTTCGCAAGGGTATGATATTAACTTCATTGCCGGTGCCAATATTACTGCCAATGGAAACACCTCAAGCTCGACAGTAGGACCGCTAACCTTTCCTCCTACCTCTGGTACAGGTGTGCCGGCAACAACAAATATTCAGATTAATGGAGCCAGTACCAGCGGAGGTGATATTACCTTCTCGGGCTATAACATGACAATTTCCTCCGGTGCAGGATCGGTCGACAACCCAGGTGGCAACGTCCGGCTCATAGCCTTCGCGGACTCTCTAACCGGGACAAACGGTGGGCACGTATTGCTATCTCCTGGCACATCTATTAACACTGGCGGAACCGGGGCAGGCACCAATGGCAATGTGTCCATCATCGCCGGCGCAACATCTGGCACAGCTATTGCAACAGGCGCAATCACGACAACAGGAGGTGCTGGAGGTGGCGGTAATGTCACTTTAACTACTGCCCAGCCGGTTGCCTATTCTGGTTCCAATCTCAATCCGGTGACCATATTGCCCAATGGCAGTATTTCAACAGGCAATGACTTCGCCCCAAGTGCAACCATTAACCCTGCATCAGTGAGCATACAGAACAACATAACTGCCGCAGGCGGGATAGAGCTAACGACGGCTGGGGCGGGTACTATCACAGGAGCGGGAACGCTCACGACCGACGGTCAATTAACGATCAATGCGGGGACGGGCGGCACATCCGTTATAAACACCCGGGTTGGGCAATTGACCAGCACAACAGCAGACGCATCGCTTATTGTTAATCAAACCGGTCCTATTCAATTGTATGCAAACAATGAAGGCACCGGCTCACTCACTGTGAAAACTTCTTCCGGAAGCATAGCGGTGGCTGGGAATATAGCTGCAGGCGGCGGAATTACGCTTGTTTCGGACAGCAGCATCACCAGTAATTCGAGCGGCACCATAAACTCAAATGGTGGACCCATCGCCATGGTAGCTCTAAATGGCAGTTTGACCTTAGGAGCTGATGTTTCCTCTAGTGGCACCACTAGTGGTGGCGACATCCTTCTTGTAGCTATCGGTAGTAGCAGTTCCGACATAACAAGTAATGCAGTTGACTTGTTTATAACAACAAGGGGTCCAACTGCCGGCAGCAGCGGCGACCTGGCTATAGTGGCTTTGGGCTCCATCGACCTCGCAGGTAGCAGCCTTTCAACCACTGCTAACAGTCATACTCCTGGTGGTTCAGCTTATCTGAGTGCTGCTGTCAGTATAACTGCTGGAACATTGGAAACTGGTGGTGCACCAGTGCTCATAACAACTGCCACCAATAGCAGCTATGAGTACTCACAATTTACAACTGGCAACCAGGTAGATTTGGTTACAGGCAACAGAATTGAAACGCTAACAAGCACTAACCTAAGTTATACAGTGGTTAGCGCATATACAAATACCGATAATACTGGCACGGCAACACTGCTGCCTGGGCAAATTCCTGGTGGGGGCTTTGCAAGCTTCTCCAATACAGGGGCAGTGACGCTTGCGGGTGACAGCAGCTTTGGTTTCAGCCACCTGGCACCAATTGTGATATCCAGTTCCAGCATAACCCTGGGTACTGTCAATGGCATAGGGAATGTTAGCTTAACAATGGTTGCTCCAGGGATAAGCAGCGCTACAAACAGCGATCATCCTGGTACACCGATATCAATAACTGTTGATCATAACATTAGCATTTATACGACCGCCATAGATAATGAAAACCTTGGCTCTGGCACCGGCGGAAACATCATCTTGCAGGCTGGTGCTGTGATGACTGCTGGAGTTTTAGGAGCATCATTATACGGTGGCAACATTTCTATGCCCGGGGTAAATCTCACGACGAACAGTGGATGTGTAGTACTACTTGCTTATACAGGTGCAACTCAAGGGAACGGTACCATTACCGTTGGCACCATTAGTACAGCTGGCGGCAGCAGTGACTACGCTGGCAGTGGTGGGAATGGGGGCAATATGTACCTAACGGCTGGTGGCTCGATATTCACTGGCAGTCTTGACTCCCATGGCGGCAATGGTAACAACGGCGGCAATGGCGGCAATGGCGGCAATATTATCCTGAATGCCCGTGGCTTGATATCAATTACTGGCAATCTCGATTCCTATGGTGGAAACGACGCTCAGGGCGACTACGGCGGCAACGGCGGCAACGGTAACGGCGGCAATATTATTCTGAATGCCGGTAGCTCAATACTCACTGGCAGTCTTGACTCCTACGGCGGAAATGGCAGCATTGGCGGCAATGCCAATGGTGGAAACGGCGGCAATATGTACCTAACGGCTGGTGGCTCGATATACACCACTGGCAGTCTTGACTCCTGTGGAAGCAATGGCAACGGTGGCAATGGTGGGAGCGGCGGCAATATGTACCTAACGGCTGGTGGCTCGATATACACCACTGGCAGTCTTGACTCCTATGGCGGCAATGGCGACAGTGGCTGGAATGCCAATGGTGAAACTGCCAATGGTGGGAATGGCGGCAATATGTACCTAACGGCTGGTGGCTCAATATCAACTGCTGGCAATCTCGATTCTCATGGCGGCAATGGCGGCAATAGCGGCAATCAACCGTTTGACCACAGTGACAATGGTGGGAACGGCGGCAATATGTACCTGACGGCTGGTGGCTCGATATACACCACTGGCAGTCTTGACTCCTATGGCGGCAATGGCAGCATTGGCTATTACGGTGGCGTGTTTGCCAATTGTGGGCACAGCGGTACTGGTGGTGCTATTAACCTCAAAGCTGATAGCTCAATATTCACTGGCAGTCTTGACACCCATGGTGGCAATGGCGGCATTGGCGACAATTGCCATGGTGGGAACGGCGGCAATATGTACCTAACGGCCGGTGGCTCGATATACACCACTGGCAGTCTTGACTCCTATGGTGGCAATGGCGGCATTGGCGACGATGACTACGGCAATGGTGGGAACGGCGGCAATATGTATCTGGCGGCTGGTGGCTCGATATACACCACTGGCAGTCTTGACTCCCATGGCGGAAATGGCGGCTACTCCGACTACCTGTACGGCGGCACTGGCGGCACTGGAGGCACCGGCGGCAATATTTACCTAATGGGTGGTGGCTCGATATCCACGACTGGCAGTCTTGACTCCTACGGCGGAAATGGCAGCATTGGCGGCAATCGCTTCACAGGCGGCAACGGCGGCAACGGCGGAAATATGTACCTAACGGCTGGTGGCTCGATATACACCACTGGCAGTCTTGACACCCATGGTGGCAATAGCGGCATTGGCGGCAATGCCAATGGTGGGAACGGCGGCAATATATACCTAACGGCCGGTGGTTCGATATACACAACTAATAGTCTTGACTCCTATGGCAGCAGTGGAAACGACGGTGGTATCGGCGGCAACGGTGGTGCTATTAACCTCAATGCCGGTAGCTCAATATTCACTAACAGCCTTGATTCCTATGGAAACAATGGTGGAAATGGAGGCGACGGTGGTGCTATTGACCTCCATGCCGGTGGGTCAATAGCTACTGACAACCTTGACTCCCATGGTGGCAACGGCAGCAACGACGGCAGCTACTACTGGAATGGCAAAGGCGGCAACGGTGCTGCCATTAACCTCATTGCCGGTGGCTCTATATTGACTGGCACTCTTGACTCCTATGGCGGCGACGGCGGCACCCGCGGCAATGGCTTAAACGGCGGCAACGGTGGTAACGGTGGTGCTATGAACCTTCAAGCCGGTAGCTCAATAACCATTGTTAGTCTTGACTCCCCTGGTGGCACCGGCGGCACCGGCGGCAACGGTGGTAACGGTGGTGCTTTTAACCTCAAATCCGGTAGCTCAATATTTACTGGCAGTCTTGACTCCTATGGTGGCAACGGCGGCAATGGCGCAAACGACAACAACGACAACAACGGCGGCAAAGGCGGCAACGGTGCTGCAATTAACCTCATTGCCGGTGGCTTAATTCAGATCACTGACACTTTTGATACCCATGGTGGTCTTGGAGGTAACGGAGGCAACGGTGGCAACGCCGGCAACGGTGGTAACGGTGATGCAATTAACCTCATTGCCGGTGGCTTAATAACAACTGCCGGTCTTAACTCCTATGGCAGTCTAGGCGGCAGCGGTGCACAGATTCTGCTGGCTGCTCTCGGAGGATCCTTAACGATTGGTGGCAATATTAATTCTAGTGGTGGTAACAATGGTGGAGATGTGATTTTGATAGCTACGGGCAGTAACACTGCTAATATCACGACAGCTGCATCCAATTTCATCATTACAACCAGCGGCTCCATAAATAGTGGCAATTTGGCTATTGTGGCTAGTGGTTACATAGACCTTGGTGCTGGTAGTACACTCATAACCGCGTTAACTGGAGGTGGGGCAGGTGGCTCAGCCTATCTAAGTGCTGGCAATACTAGTGCCAATTCCATTGTAGCCGGCACATTAACCACAGGTGCTACCAGCGCAACTTCAAGTGCAGGACAGATATTCATAACAACAGCTAGCGATAGGCAAACTGTCACTAGCACACAACTTGCAATCACCAATGGTTCAGTTACCATAGGCACTGTCTCCGGTGCCGACAACGGAAGTAATGGCACTATTGAAACACTGGGCACTCCAGCTCAGTACACCACCGTTGCCAGCGACTGCAACAATTGCTCGAGCTTATTGCCGGAGGAGATTCCGGGTGGTGGCTTCATGAATTTTTCCAACGCAGGAACAATTACGCTTTCAGTTGATAGCAATTTCCGTAACCTTGTGCCGATTGTAATATCTGGTTCCAGTGTTGCACTAGGAACAATTGTTAGAGACAGTAACCTCGCCAGTATGAATATGATTCTGGTAACTGCTGGACTTGTTGGTAATGGCAATCTTGACAATAGTTCAGCCACTGCTGCTGGAGGAGCAATCACACTTATTGCTGGAGGCATATCGTTAGGATCGTTGCAAACATATGGTGGTACTTCAGGCAGCAGTGGTCTTGCTGCTGGCAAGGGTGGGGCGGTGCAGTTAATAGCCACAAATAGCAATATTAATGTGGTTAATGGAATAAATTCATCAGGAGGAAGCTGGTTGGGTTCAAGTAACATTTGTGCCGGCTGCAGCGGTGGAGATGCAGGAAGCATTACCATAACAGCAAGGGGCGAAGTGACAATCAGCAGTCCCGTGTTGGCTGTCGGTGGCGCCGGAGGGAACAGCAATACCAGCAATGTTAATGGTGGCCACGGCGGCAGTGGTGGTGCTATTAATATCACTGCCGGTGAGTCGATAACCATCAATGGACTTGACTCTTATGGTGGCGGCGGGGGAAACAGCAGTAGCCATAATGGTAATGGTGGTGACGGCGGTAATGGTGGTGCTATTAATATCACTACCGGTCAGTCGATAACTACTAATGGACTGGACTCCAATGGTGGCACCGGCGGGGATAGCGGTACTAATAATGGATGTGGTACTGGCGGCTCCGGCGGCAGTGGTGGCGCTATTAATATCACTGCCGGTGAGTCGATAACTACTAATGGACTGGACTCCCATGGTGGCGCCGGCGGCGCCGGGAGAAACGACGGTACCAATAATGGTTATGGCAATGGCGGCTTCGGCGCCAACGGTGGTGCTATTAATATCACTGTCGGTGGGTCGATAACTAATTATAGAACGGTACAGTCCGGTGGTGGCAATGGTGGCAATGCCGATAACACCAATATCGACTGTTGCGATGTTGACAGTGGCAATGCCGGTTTCGGCGGCAATGGCGGTGCCATAACCATGACTGCCGTTGGTGCTATATCCACAACGGCCAGTGTTGATTCTGCCGGTGGCAATGGCGGCAACAGTGAAAATCACAGTAACAACAGTACGTGGAACAGCTTAAGTGGCAATGGCGGTTCTGGGGGCAACGGTGGTACCATAACCATTACTACCACTGGCGCAATATCCACGACTGCCAGTGTTGATTCTTCTGGTGGCAATGGTGGAAACGGTGCGATGTCCGGTTTGGGCGGTTGGGGAGCTTTTGGTGGAGATGGTGGTTGCGGTGGCACTATTGTCCTGAATGCCGGTGGCTCGATATCCTCAACTGTTACCATTGATTCCGAAGGCGGCAACGGCGGCAACTTCGGCGGTTGCATCAGGTACCTCGGCAACGGAATTGACGTATTGTTTCACCCTAATGGCACAGGTGGCAACGGCGGTGCTATTAACCTCCATGCCGGCAACTCAATATTTACTGGCAGTCTTGACTCCCATGGTGGCAACGGCGGTGGTATCAGCGGACTAGGCCCAAGTATGCAGATCAGTGGTATAGGTGGCAACGGTGGTGCTGTTACGCTAGTTGGCGGTGGCTCAATAGTGACTGACAGTCTTGATTCCTATGGCGGCAGCGCCAGTGTTGGTCTCTTCTGTCGCAATTGCTACGGTGGCAACGGTGGCACTATTATCATGAATGCCGGTGGTTCGATAACAACTGCTGGCAATCTCGCTTCCTATGGTGGCGCTGGTTATAGCGGCGGCAACGGCGGCAGTATTATCATAAATGCCGCTGGTTCGATATCAGCGGCTGGCAACCTCGATTCCTATGGCGGTAGCGGCGGTGCTACCGGCGGTTTCCCGCATTACGGCAGCTACAGCGGCAACGGTGGGAACGGCGGCAATATTATCATGAATGCCGGCAGCTTTTTATCAACCGCTGGCAATCTCGATTCCTATGGTGGCAGCGCCAGCGTTGATGCCGACTGCGTTAACTCCTACGGTGGTAACGGTGGCAATATTATCATGAGTGTCCGTGGCTCGATATCAGCTGCTGGCAACCTCGATTCCTATGGTGGAAACGGCGGTCAAAACGACTTCGGCGGTAATGGCAGCTACGGCGGCAACGGCGGCAATATTATCATGAATGCTGGTGACTCGATATCAACTACTGGCAATCTCGATTCCTATGGTGGCAGCGCCGGCGTTAATGCCAACTCCTGCTACGGCGGTAACGGCGGCAATATTATCCTGAATGCTGGTGGCTCGATATCAACTACTGGCAATCTCGATTCCTATGGTGGTAGCACCTATAGCAACTACAGCGGCAACGGCGGCAGTATTGTCATGAATGCCGGTGGCTCGATATCAATTACTGGCAATCTCGATTCCTATGGTGGTAGCGGCGGCGATGGTAGCAACACCGCCGGCTCTGTGACCATTATAAACAATGCAACTTCATCAAACATCTCTATCAATGGAGAGATTAATGCGTTGGGTGCAGGCGGCTTAGCAAATGACATAACCATTGTCTCTATAGACGGCACAATTGCTCTGAACGCACCAATTGCCGGTGCCAATATTATTCTGACCTCGGGGGCAGGAGCCCCATCTGCTATTACGCAAAACAGCTCAGCAACTATCACTGCTGTCAGCGGGCTGACAGTTAATCTGATCAATGGTGGCACTGCTGATTTGTCTATGGCAGCCAACAATGTAGCGGTGTTGAGCGCTTCAGGCACAGGTACTAGCCTCCTGTTCAACAACGGCTCGAATGATCTCCAGCTCGGCACGTTTAGCTCTAGCTATTCACTTGGCATTCAGGGAGCATCGGGTGCGGACGCGTCCGGAGCAGGCAATGTTTTACTAACTGCACCGTTTTTGCTAACTGCGTTTAACATCAACAGCAGCTCATTTACACAGGCGCCAAATGACACCATCACAACCGCAGGTGCAGTATCGATAGTGTCCACATCAAGTCAAGAGCTGGCAATCAATGCTGACATATCAGCTCTGGGCACAGTATTTTTGAGGTCAGCTACTGCAATAACATTGAGGGACGATGTGAGAATTTCTGCAGGTTCACACCGTTCAGGGATTGATACCACGACAGCGTTGTCGGCTGATGCGATACAGGCAACCGGTGCGGTCATTCTTACTGCTCTAGATGGAAGCATCTCAATTGGCAATGGGGCGTCTATCATCAGTAATGGTGGCGACGTGATCTTAAATGCTGCAGGCGGTGATTTAGCCATCGGCAGTATTGGATCGAGTTCATCAACAGTAATAAGTGCCTATGGTGGCGATGTAATTATGCACGGCACGGGGGCTATTAACATATCTGGAAGCATCACAGTCACGTCCATAGCACAATATAATGCAGGCATTTCTGGGGACTTTTCAGGCGGTGCCGTGTTGCTTATGGCGACACCATTGTTTGAAGATTACACTGCTGAGCGTGCTGCATTGATGCAACTGCGTGTTGGAGACGCTGTACCTGTAATCAGTGGTAAGAATGTGCCATCGATTGACTCTGTTCAGTACAGGCAACAACACGGTGGTTTCATAGCTCAAGACCTCAATGGCATTTCGGTAGATAGCGACTCAAGTTTCCTGGCAGATGGTGGCGTTATTTTGATGGACCCACCAGGTGGTCCATCTGGCATAACGTTGACCAACTCACATATCAGCGCGATTGCGCCGGCAGTTGGCTCCTCCCCGCCCCCACCTCCTGATTGTCCAGGCTGCAATACACCCCCAGAACCACCATTACCTCCTCCGGTGATAGATTGTCCAAACTGCTACGTTCCTCCAGTACCACCAGTACCACCAACGCCGACATGTACGGACTGTTTAACAATAAAAAATGATCCCATACCTTTATCCAGCCTTGTTGCCTTGCCCACGGACAAGACACCGGTGATGCAGCCAGTGCTGCCTGCAGCACCAGCACCCGCTATTTTGCAAGTCCAGTCTGCAGGCGTTGGACAATTCTTTGTTTCTTCTACGCCATGCACAATATATGAGTTTGCTTCTTTGCCTGGCTGTCAGGTGCAGGGACAGGCTGGAACTGTTTTTTCAGCGCAGCCAAATAAGACATTGGTTCTGGCAGAAGGAAGATTACTGGCAGGGGCTGGTGAGCAAGGACTCGATGTTCAGATAGGTTCAACCAATCGCCACGTTAAACTGAAGGGCAAGACAATTGCCATTCTTGATACTCGTTCTATAGGCAATGCCAGAGTTACGGTTTTGTCCGGAGAAGGAGATAATGCGGCAGTGGTCTCTGCCGAAGGCAAGCAACTGATCGCGCTTGCCACGGGACAAGAGGCTGTGATGATTGATAATGTGAATAGCGAAGAGTTCATACCAGCTGATGGCATTGAGCGCCAGCAAATCGGTGCCTCGATAACCAAGTTTGGATTTACAACGAGAAAATCTTCCGTCTCGGTTAACCAGCTAGTGAGAAAAGAGGCTTTGCTTACCTGCTGCTTCGGGGTTCCAGGAGCAACACCACATATCGTCTGTCATGCGAGCTGGGTAGCTAAGCGACTCAAGAAGATGTATGGAGAACAGGAAGGTCCGAGTGTGACTTACAACTTCACTCCAGTGCCTGTCACTACCAGCAATCAGGTTCTAAGTTCATCTGGCAAGGATGGAGGAGCAAGGTTGAGAAGCCTGCAGCCATCAGCAGGTTCATCAGCAATGTCTGGCACATCATCTAACGCAGTGAGTGCTGATAAACAAAGCAGTTCGTCTGAGACAGACGAATCTAATATCTCTGCAAGTGAAGCAAACTTGCAGCCAATAGCATATATTCAAGCTATAGCACCGGCAGGTTTGCGCCTTGGGCAGGATGCGGATATAGTCAGCGTGGCAACCGATCACTATCGACTGAACAAGGGCTGTGTCCTGGCAGCGCCTCGCAAGAAACTGACAATAGACACAGGGCACGCAACGATTGTCTCTAAACCAGGGTCAGCAGTTCTGATTTTTGCCGATGGAACAGTGACGAGGGTGCTCGATTTGCATGACTGGTCCAAGGGTGATGTGAGCCTGATCATAGACAAGCACTCTTACTCACTTTTGCCTGGTAATGAGGTTGGCGTTGTAAAAGGCACGGCAAAGGCAGAAGCGGCAAGATTGGCGCAGAAAGACCAATTGGGTCGCAGAAGGATGCGCATCTTGCAGGTGAATGCTGATACTCAGATTGTCACAAGTGATTTTTCTGTGGTCGATGCTTTAAGCAAGTTCCCACTGTTAGCTCATCTGAGCAAGTCAACTGCAACGTCAGATCGACGTTTGTTCTCCAACATTGTGAAGATGGCAGCCGTACTTTCAATGACAACTGACACAACGCGTGGCTCTTATACACGGGAGGGACAACAATAAGAACAAGTTCAGTCCCTGAGAACAAGCACATCGCCAAGCGCCCGCTGCGTAGTGTCTTTTCTCCGAAATCAAGCAGCCTTGTGCGACTTCTTCTGGAGAATCCAGGTCGCGGCTGGCAGGTGCAGGATCTCGCCAAAAGTGCACAGCTTAGTCTGGGACTGGCATCCAAGGTCAAACAAAGGCTTTTGGACCGGGACTTTTCCATCACTCCAGATGACGGACTGAAGCTTAGAGAGCCAGAGAATGTGCTGTCCGCTTGGAGCCGCACTTATTCGTACAAAGACAATGAGATTCTTGAATGCTACGCACCCGGCGGGCAGCTCGAGCTAGAAGGGCACATGGATGATTACTGCAACCAGCACAAAACAGACTATGCCTTAACTTTGTTCTCGGCATCTAACCGGATAGCGCCGTTTGTACGGGGACTGTCGCTGAGTACCGCTTATGTTGATAGCGATCTACACAAGGTTGCATCTGATTTAGGCTGGAAACCGGTTCAATCAGGCGCTAACTTTATACTACTCAAGCCACGCGATCCGTTTATTCTTCGCGGAGTACAAAGTGACCCCGAGAAGTGTCCGGGCAAGCAACCGAATTCCTTCTTGAACGCCGCATACTGCCCAACTGGTCGGCGGCAGCCAGAGGTGCAATAGCATGACGTTTCCAACCGCCAGCCAATATAAGCCCGGTCAGGTTGCAGCCTGACATGCTGTCATGATCGAGCTTGTCCATATACTTGGCGATTTCATCGATGACATGGCGATCGTAGTTGGCTGGGTGCCTCTCCTGCTTATCCAGAATGCTGCCGAAGAGCATATCGGCTCAATGGACGTAGACCTGGCGCTCGACATCGAACACATTAGCGAAGAGGCTTATGCCACCATCAAAAAGATCCTTACAAGACATGGTTACCGCCGCCAGAACGAAGCCAGCAATGCCCAGTTCAAATATTTCAGAAATGTCATTGTCTCTGTCCAGACTTATGAAGTGGAAGTAGATCTGCTTACTGGGGAGTACGGCGGTGACACCGGCAAGAACCGGCGGCATCAGCCAATTCAGGATGTGACAGCATTGAAAGCTCGGGGCGCCGATATGGTGTTCGCCCGGACTGAAACCATAACGCTATCTGGCGATCTCCCAGGAGATGCCGGTAAGGATACGGTAAAATGCAAGATCGCCGGCGTTATTCCGTTCATCATCATGAAAGGAATTGTCATTGCCAGGCGTAAGAAAGAGAAGGACGCCTACGATCTCGACTTCGTACTTCGCAACTATCCAGGCAGTATTGAAGCCATTGCCCGGTTGATGGCGCCCGACATCAATCATTGCGTTGTTCGAGAAGCGCTTTCAAACATCGACATGGATTTTCAAAGCGTGGACCACTGGGTACCGCTTGCTGTAGCCACTTTCCGGGAGATCAAAGACATTGACGAGCGCACACGAATCAAACGAATGGCTTTTGAAATCGTGCAAGCTCTCCTGGATAAGACACTGCGAGCCAAACAAGAATGATCCAGCATTGGGAAAGCAAACTGTGTGCGTTTCGCGGAGCAAACTGGCCGCCGATTCGACCAGCCAGGTGAGACAAATATCGCGATAAAAAAAGACAAATAAACCGTCAATTCGTATGTCCGCCTTGACCATGTAGCTCCTCTGCCTTATGATCTGAAGAGCGTCTCTTGTCCAGGAGGTTGTCACTGTCTACCGAACGGGAGCATATCAGGGTTTTTATCAGGGGGTAGATACTATGGCTGATCATGTACATGGGAAGCAGTTAGAGGGTACGAAGGCTCAGTTTGAACAGAGCCTGCTGAAGGAAGGGCACTTTAACATCCAGCAGGTTCGAGAAATTGAGAGCAACATGACACAGTCCGACTGGGATAAGATTCATGCCAATCAGGTAAAAGCGGCACAGCGCACTGTAGATACCCAGTTTGGTACGCCCACAGTCACTGGCGATGGTGGCATACACAAGACAGGCGACCACAGCTACAGCAACACCCATGGCCAGGGCAATATACACCAGAGACCGGACGGTACCTGGACAAACATGGATGATAGCGGTACACACAAAAAGGTCGACCACAGCCAGGGCAATATACACCAGAGACCGGACGGTACCTGGACAAACATGGATGATAGCGGTACGCACAAAAAGGTCGACCACAGCCAGGGCAATATACACCAGAGACCGGACGGTACCTGGACAAACATGAATGAT
>CAILLX010000078.1 GCA_903835185.1 uncultured bacterium
AAATTAAATCCATGCGTGCCACCACTGGTACCATCAAAGCAGCAGCGTGATATACTACCGACATGAAATCCGAAAGGCACTCCCCATGACCGGATCAACTAATTTCAACTACAACTGAGACATCCTCCGATTACCTGGCGACCGATATACCCGTGTAAACCCAAAAAACGATACTGATTCCCCTTCTCAAGCCGACAACAGCTGCACAGACGCAACCACAGCAGCCGTCACAGCCTCTTGCAACTTTATCCAAGGGCACTTTCATGGCATCTCTCGCAAGTACCTGCAGAACTACCTTGCTGCTTATTGGTGTTACCTAGAAAAAACACGATGTTATTGCAACTCACTACTGAAAGCATGTCTTGCATTTGGTCGGATAAGCCATGAGGACATCAGACAATATGTCTCCCCGCCGTTTGTCAAAATAGCACTGGGAACAGCCGTTCAATTCTTCTAAGCATGCGCTAGCACTGCCTCACTCAATCAACTGAAACTCAAAAACCTAGCGAGTCACAGTCGGAGATTAGAAGACAGTGGGTGCGAAAGGAAAGTAGAATCAAAGCACCCGGGGAAAAGGGTCCGGCAGAATCAGTCGATTTGAGCAAACAATCAACTGATATTTTTGGCATTGGTGGCAGGATCTTCAATAATAATCGTTGATGTCCAGAGCAAGAACCACCATGCCGGACGGCGGCAGATCAACTCGCACAGATGCACGTCCGCAAGCAGAATGCACCACAGGCAGTTTTTCCCCTGCCGGGGGATTGCGCAGTTCGTCGTCGCTCCTGCTGTTATCATACATTACAGTCACAGCCGAGTCATGCGGGTGCAGATGGGCATCTAAAGTGACATCAGCTCCGCGGCTCTCAAGACCGTGCGTGTTCATGACAATGATCACCTCATAGTCAGCCAGAACTTGCGACCAGGCAGCAATTTCGCCTTTCGGAGGTAACGCAAACGGATAGCCGCAATATGAAGTCTCTCGCGGATAGCAATGACCGCCGCGCAGAGTGCGCCCCACTATCGTTTGACTCTTACGGAGGTTGGACATGGCAGCTATCCGCAAATATGCCGGACTATCCGGATTGAAGAAATGGCAGGCGTGCGTGCGGAAAGCACCAAATTCACCACCAAACATTGCTTCTCTAACATAGCGATCTTCGGCAAACCGCTGCGGCTCAACTGAATAGTCATGGTCAGCTTCACTGCCATCAAATTCCTGCTCTGTTCCGTAGAACATGCATGGTATTCCAGGGGTGCTTAATTGGAGCGCCACTGCATTGGAGACCTGCAAGTGTCTGGTTGGCAGTTGATCGTGCGCACAAAAGCGTGCTTTTTCCGCTCGTGCGCACATATCGTGATCATCCAGAACTGATACATGGAAGATTCCTGCCTGCAAATGCCTTCCAACTAGGTGGTGCGTGTCATAGCGGCCGAGGAATTCTTCTGGGTCGGCAAGCCCTTTAGCCAATCCGGTAATTTGATTGGGAGCGCCGATAATATCCAGTCCCACAGGCAAAGCCGTATCGATCAGATGCCCGTATACCTCCAGATAATCGAGGAGCATCGCATTGTCTGTTATCTCACCACACAGCAAGAAGTTTTCCTTGCCTATGAGCTGGGCGTATTGCCAGATCGTAGAGCAGAACTTCCGCGCAGCGGTCTTTGACACATGCTTGACTGCATCGATGCGAAAGCCGTCGCAATCACTCAAAGCAATCCAGTATTTATAAACATCAGTCAATGCAGCCATGACTTCAGGATCATCATTATTGATATCCTTCATGTCATAAAAATCGCCGCGCCTGAACTCCACCTGCGGATCCATAGGGTTTTCCCAGGAAGCTAGTCCCCAGTTGCTGATCTGTCCTGCCCGCGTGTACCAGGCAGGATTTTGAAATTCGACAGGCCAGACGCCATCGTTTAAGTCAGTTATGGATTTGACACTCTTCCCATCTTTGGACCGCCAGCCGTGAAGCTCATAATGCGGTGAGAATCTGTAGCGCATTGAGTCGTGCGGCTCACCGCCTGCATCATAAAAAAAGTTGTCCCCCATGTGGTTAAAAATCACGTCAAGGATGACATACATGCCTCGATCATGAGCAGCATCGACCAGGTCTCTCAAGTCTTGCCGAGTTCCAAAACGAGGTTCAATATCGAGGAAATTCTGTATGCCATACCCGTGATAGGTTTCCAGATCAGCCCGTTGCTTCCATGGTGGATTAAGCCAGACGCCAGTAACACCGAGCTGCTGCAGATAATCCAGTTTGCTCTCTATCCCCTTTAATGTCCCACCGACAAAACGATTGCCAGCAGCCATCCATCTGTCCTTGTCAGGCGCGGAGTATTTCTCCGGATTTGCCCTGTCAAAAAGCGGCCGTTCACTTTCATTCCCGTCTGAAAATCTGTCCGGTAGAAGCTGATAAAGAAACTGATCCTTCCAGCGCCTGGGACTGGGGAACACCTTCCCCCGGGGACTGATGCTGGCGTGCTCCAGCGATCTTGGCGCTGTCTCTTCAATAACAGTCCTGGCAGAGAACTGGGCTGACTTTAGCAAAACAGACATAAGGCGTAATCATGCTCCAAAACATACACAAGTTGCGATATCTTATCATAATCATAAAGTTGACTAGTTTACATTTGCTACCTATATTGATTTGGAAAAAAGTGTGTGAAATGCGTGATAGAAAAGGGGAAAAAACAAGCGACAAGAAGCAGCGGATACACAACTTCCTTTTCGGTAGACTCAGCACTCCGGAAGGCAGGGCCCGAAGAGCTCGTCTCGAGCGCCAGGGTTTCTACCACAATGCTGCCATCAGCCCGCCGTCCCCTGCACCGGAACAGCCGATTACTGTTGTCGCCTTTGCCGGAGCAGACATAAATGTAACTGCCGTGCACCTTCATTACACAACTGACGGAACTCGCCCCGACTGGCAGTGCACAACAAACACAATACCATTGCAGAAAGCCTCTTCTGAGTGGGACACCCTGGTCTGGGGCTATGCTGAAAAATGGTCTGCCTTAATTCCAGGGCAGTCAGCAGGTACACACGTCCAGTATATAATTTCAGCTCGCATCGCCGGCGGTAACATCATCTTCAGCCCCAGCTCGGGATGTATACCAGGAAGTACGGCCCTACAGCGACCACCAGCAGTTACAAATAAGCAAGAAGTATTAAGCAGGCAGGTAAGACCACAGATTTACGAGTTCTTCATTGAGCCGTATAAAATACCTGACTGGTTACGCGAAGCTGTCATCTACCAGGCAGTGCCTGATCGATTTTCTCCTCAGACAGGTAGGAATTTTCTTGAAACTGACGATCTTTCAAGCAGGCTTGGCGGCACCTTGAGTGGACTCACATCAAAGCTTGATTACCTTGCAGATCTGGGGGTAGATTGCTTGTGGCTGACGCCTATCTTCAACAGTCCAAGCTATCACGGCTACGACGTGTGTAGTTACGAAAACATTCAGCACCACCTTGGGACACTTGCCGACTGGGAGGAGTTTATTAGCCAAGCCCACAAGCATGGTATCAGGATTTTGCTCGACTTTGTAGCCAGCCATGTCTCAAAAGAACATCCTGCTTTCGTGTGCGCCAGCAACGACAAGGACAGTGCAGCTGCCCGCTGGTTCCATTTCACCAAATGGCCAGACCAGTATCACTGTTTTCTCGACATCTCATCCATGCCCAAGGTTGACTCTGATAATGAAGAGGCAAGGAGATATCTGATTGACGCTGCTTGTGCCTGGATCAAGAGAGGATGCGACGGATTCCGTTTTGATCACGCTCACGGCATGTCACAGTCCTTCTGGTCGCATATGCGACATTCAATCAAAGCAATTAAAAGTGACTCAGCACTGATTGCTGAAGTCACCGAGCCGCCTGATGTCTTGCAATCATTTGCCGGTCGCATGGACGGCTGTCTCGATTTTGCTGTGGCTGAAGCAATTAGAAACTTTTTCGGAACTCACTCTATAACAGTCTCTGAGTTAGACAAAGCCATTTCGCAGCATTACGGTTACTTCAACAGCACCATGTTGCTGCCAAGCTTTTTCGACAATCATGATATGAGCCGATTTCTCTGGCTGGTCAAAGGGAACAAGAGGAAGCTCAAGCTAGCAGCACTTTTTCAATTCACATTACCTGCACCGCCGATAGTGTACTACGGAACCGAAGTCGGATTGAGTCAAAAGGCTCCACTGGTGCACCTCGAAGAAGCCCGGCTACCGATGCCGTGGGGAAGCGATCAAGACCAGGAGTTACTTTCCTTCTACCGCGAGCTTGTGCATGCACGCAAGAATGCAATCAACGCCTGGTATGCAGAACGTAAGACACATATGGTGGACGATAATGCACATCTGTATGCCTTCAGTTGTGCAGACTTCCTGGTAGTCATAAATAACAGCAGCAAAGAGAGATGGATGGGCTCGCCAGCCTTTCACTCTGCTCACATGGTGGTGAAATCTGACGAATGCATATCACTGACTCCTTCCACACTCACACTTACTCTTGAACCTTATTCTGGTGCCATACTCAGATTAACTCCTTCCAGCTTGCCGGAGCTGCAACTGGCTATCCTCAAATAGTCCACGGCGACAGAATGTTCGCAATATGAAATAAGATTCGCTGACCTACCTGCCGTTAACCGTTGCCATGTGCACCTAATATAACTACAAAGATTAAATGTGGATGGTATCGACTCCTATCCGGGTAGAAAGGCAGTAGAGTCATTTTTACTTTAGTACGTCGCTGGAGGCTTCATGAGCACTGTTTTCGAAAAAACCCGTAAGCGATTCCCCCGTATCACTTCAAGTGCTTTCGAGCACCCCGCAGATCGCGCCGCGCTGGAGGCAGTCAAGAAGATTCCGCTACTGGACAAAGTATTTCGCAAGTTCCTTGAACTGGGCATCGAGCGCATAATGCGGATACAACTTTTAGGACAAGCAATTCACGTCACACCAAAACAATGTCACAAGATCTATAAGATCTTCAAAGAAGCTGCTGACATCCTCGATCTACATGAGCCTGATCTCTTCCTCGTGTCGCAACCATATCCTAATGCCTTCACATTTGGTGTCGACCGACCCTTTATCGTTTTGCACTCATCGCTAGTCGATCTTCTCACTGAAGAAGAGCTGATGGCTGTCATCGCTCATGAGCTCGGGCACGTCAAAGCCGGACACGTCCTTTATCGCAGCATCGCTTATTTCCTGGCTCACATAGCCACCCGCGTGCTTGGACTTGGCGGATTTGCCTCTATTGGACTGGCAGTTGCTTTATTTGAGTGGGCAAGGAAGTCAGAGCTGACAGCGGACAGGGCTGAACTTCTTGTCGCTCAAGATGTCGATGTCTGCTTGCGTCTCAATATGAAACTTGCCGGCGGCTCAAAGAGCGTCTACGAACAGATTGATGTACAGGAATTTCTCAAGCAGGGCGACAGGTATGAAGATCTGGACTACAGCACTTTGAACAAAGTCTACAAATTCATGCAAGAGCTCTGGCTTGACCATCCGCTTCCTGTCTTCAGAGCAAAGGAGATTAAGTCCTGGTCGGAAAGCAAGCAATATACAGAGATCATAGCCGGACGTTATCCCACTGAAGAACCAGGGCTGGATTTAAGAACTTGCCCGCACTGCGGCTCCAAAATAAGTCCATCCTTCTTCTTCTGTCCTGACTGCGGCAAGAACGCCCGCATGTAATGCAGGCGTTCTTACAGCTAAGAGTGCAGCAGCGCTCAGGCGTCTGATCCAATTGCGCCGGTACATCCAGGTGCAGAGATGACCTAATTCCGCTATCTGGCGAGCCCATACCGTTAACTTAAGCCGTTAAAGTAACAGTAGAGGGGTAGAGGGGTAGGCGGGTAGCTGTATGGCGGGAACGGGAGATGCGTCATGTGGTGGCACTGTAGGGGGGGAGCTGTAGAGGCAGCTCGAGAGCTGCGTAGGGGCGCGTCCCGACGCGCCCCTACGCCCCTCAATGTCAAATCTGCTGCGGCATCGACTTATTCACTCGGATCTGCACCACTGGCGGCATCGCCTTTATCTCCATCGCCAGCCTCTTTTAAAGAGCCGCCGCAAGCAGGACAAAATGACTTGGAGCGAGAAGCCGGACAGTGGCAGTGCGGGCAGGTAAAGCCTGGCGTAGTTGCATAACCGGCCTTAGCTTCCGCCCGCTCCGAAGCAGTCTTGCCTGGGTCAAACTGGACACGAACTTTATCCAGTTCAGCTTGCAGCGCTGCCATCTCATGCTCATACCCGCCTATCTCTTTTGCTTTTTCTATGAGCTTATCTTCTGGAACATCTATTGCCCTCTGATACTTTTCAAAAACAAGCCTCCCAATCTCAATTAATGCTGCAGTCTTTTTCCCTTCCAGCGCCCTTATCTGATTGTTGAGCTGATACGTCTGCATCATCTCTTGTCCACGGTTTTGCACTTTTACAAACTCGGATTGAATTCCTTGCACAACATCGTCAAACAATCCCATAACAATCTCCTCTTAGCAGTAATCTACTCCCGGAACTGTACTAGCCCTGTAGCAACACACACACGATTACGGCCGCGTTGCTTGGCTTCATAAAGTGCCTCATCAGCCTTATGGAACAGCGCATCAGCCTCTTCAGCATGGACAGGAAAGCTTGCTACTCCGAGGCTGGCAGTAATAAAGCCAGGTCCCTCAACAATAGACTCGCTTATCTTTTTTCTCAGCCTCTCTGCTGTCCGCTCTGCTTCAGCCAGATCAGTATTGGGCAAGAGCAAGCAAAACTCTTCACCACCATAACGAGCTGCCAGGTCGATAGAACGAGATCCTGCATGCAAAACACTTGCAATTACTTTGATAGCCTCATCACCGCACTGGTGTCCATAGCTGTCGTTTACTGCCTTGAGGTGATCAAGATCAGCGACAATGAGCGAAAGTGATTGCCCATAACGTTGCGCGCGCTCAAACTCGCGATAAAACACCTCATTAAAATGACGTCTGTTAGCCACACCGGTTAAGCCATCAGTTACTGACTGTTGTTCACGCTCCTGGTGCAGTTCAGCATTTTCGATACTCACAGAAAGAAGATCAGCCAGAAAGCCGAGCAGAGCTGTATCATCTATGCTCCAATCACGAGTCGATTCGCAATCCTGTAAAAAGATTACACCTACTTTGCGATCTCTTAAGATAAGCGGCACAAT
This sequence comes from uncultured bacterium, assembly GCA_903835185.1. Classification (GTDB taxonomy): domain Bacteria; phylum Cyanobacteriota; class Vampirovibrionia; order Obscuribacterales; family Obscuribacteraceae; genus CAILLX01. The sequence goes on from CAILLX010000078.1 coordinate 7,181, forward strand.
CAAGCCGGAGCGCAAACCAAGATTGCGGAGAAACTCTTTGTCATACACGCATTGAGTATCAATACTTGGATCATGAAGATCTTGAGGACCTTCTCCTGTCATGGCAGTCCGCAAAAAGTTAGCACCATCTTCGCTCTGAAACAGATCAACGACTGGTGGTCTTGCTCCCGCATGATATTCGTATACAGCAATTTGCCCATCTGGCTCTGCCTGCCGCAGAAGCAAGCAGCGGCTGACACCTAGCCCTCTGCCAATTTGATCAACAGCTGTCTGCAACACCTCCTGCAAGCGTAGCGAGCTGCGCACTGCGTTGCTAATGGAGTAAACCAGTCTTTCGCGCTCAATCTTTCTTGTATGCAAAGCATCTTTAGCATTCAAATCGTGGATGACTTTGCGAGTCTGCTCCTCCATTGCACTTATTGCATCTTCAAGATGCTCATACTGTGTACGCAAACGCTGATTCTCCCGCTTTAGTTCGCGATACTCCCAGGCATGCGCCAGCACAGGAGCCAACGGAAGTTGAGAAAGGTTCTCCTCCAGCTCCATAATCTCAGAATCGACTGGAGCGGCAATCACAAAGCAAGCTACCAGCGCTTGCCGATCAAAGACACGAAAGCAGAGCAACGGCTCGAGCGTAGCTGACAGCTGACATCCAAAATCACCAGGATCTAAACCTTGCAGAACTTGCTCAGCCGGCTCATACTGCTCGGCGAACTGGTTGACGAAACCTGTCAGCTCGGCTGCCCGTGCACCAAAGGTATGCTTGTCGCTGAAGCTCTCCAGATCGCCATCCCACAGAAGTACAGCTACTGCTTGCGGCTCGGCTATGCGCAGAACCACATCCGCAACCAAACTGATCGCCTGGTCTAAATCGACACAAGCGAAAAGTCTTATTTTCTCCTGGGCAATATCAATAGCTGACTTCATTGACACATCTTGCAATTTTTTTCAATCATACGCTCCCTGCTGCATTTAGCTAGTCCTGCATTATTGCAGAGGATTATCCCGTCAGGCTTGCCTCGATAATAAATGTTCCCCACAGCCTGTTCATTCTAATCATAAGCGTTCAATCCTTTCACCTCTGCGCCAGAGCCTCAAAGCAACTGTAATCCGGCAGTTCCGGGACCAGGTCGGCAAGGTACTTCTCTTGACAGCTTAAACCAGCTAAAATGTTGAGCTACCAGCTCAATCAGGTCAGATGGCTGGCCATCATTAGCAGTCTTAATCCACAAGAAGAAGGAAGCATGTCAGGAGCAGAACAAGAGTCAGGACACCGGGACAACAGCACTGAAGGCAGCCGGCAGCAATCTACCAGCCAGGTGGCAATCAAACCGCCAAGAGGCACCTACGATATTCTGCCTGGCGAAACTGATGCCTGGCAACGTCTCGAATCGCTGGCTAGAGAAGTCTTCCTGGCAGCAGGCTATCGCGAGATTCGCAATCCTATCTTCGAACACACTGAGCTATTTAAGCGTGCTGTAGGAGAGACAACTGACATAGTCAATAAAGAGATGTACACCTTTACTGACAAATCTGACCGTTCCTTAACTTTGCGTCCGGAAGGCACTGCCGGAGTAGTGAGAGCTTATCTTAACGGCGGCATGCACCGCTGGAGCGCTCCTGTCAAACTATGGTATGCCGGTCCGATGTTCCGTTATGAAAGTCTCAAGGCCGGGCGGCAAAGGCAGTTTAACCAGATCGGGCTGGAGGCTTTTGGCAGCGCTTCTGCCCTTATGGATGCTGAAGTGATCATGGTAGCTCACGCCTTGCTGTCTAAAGCTGGTGTCAATAATTTTAGAGTGGAGATTAACTCGATCGGTTGCTCTGCGTGCAGGCCAGCCTTCCGGGAAGCTCTAAAGGCACATCTTGCCCCTTGCTTAGGCGAGCTGTGCACCGACTGTCAAGACCGCTATGAACGTAATCCTCTACGCATGCTCGACTGCAAAGTCAAAGCAGATCAGTCCCATTATCAGGATGTGCCGGTAAGTGTTGATTTCCTCTGCAACGACTGCAGCGAGCACTGGCATGAACTGACCTCTCTGCTTAACGCACAGCAGATAAAGACTGTTTACAACAAGCGGCTGGTCAGAGGTCTGGACTACTATACAAAAACGGTCTTCGAGCTTGTTTGCGACGATCCTCGCCTCGGTGTCTCCAGCACTCTATGCGGGGGCGGACGCTACGACAATTTAGTCGAAGTTTTTGGTGGCCCGCCAACACCAGCTGCAGGCTGGGCAGCAGGCGTAGAACGTCTCCTTATCTTGCTCGGCGGACAGCCGGCCTATCGCCCTGATGTATTTATAGTTTCAGCTAATCAAGCAGAAGCTCTCAAGCTTGCCTGCGAGCTGAGAGCCGAAAATATCATATGCGAACTCGATTATCCAACCCGTACAGCTATGCGAAGCTTCTCCAAACAGCTACAGCAGGCCAATAAGTCCTCTGCACCTTGGACTGTCATTGCTGGAGAAGAAGAGCTGGCGTCCGGCGCTGTCGCTTTAAAAGATATGAGTGCAGGATCGCAACAACGAGTTGCCCGCAGCGAACTTGGCAGGCTCTTGCACGATCTGATTAATACACAAAAAGCCGGGCAAACGCCGGCTTCACCTTAAGGAGGCGGGTAATGCCCTGGCAGTACGAGAAAGAGCAGACAGTGCTGGAACGAGTAGTAGGTGGAATCTGTTATCTCACCTTCGGTCTGGCAGGTCTCTTGTTCATTATTCTTTCTGGGAAGCGGGGGCAATCACAGTTTTTCCGCTTCCACTTCCTGCAATCAATTGTGCTCGGCATAATCTCACTTCTACTCTCCTGGTGTTCTGGAATTTTTATTCAGATGGTAGGCTCGCTTCTCTCCGGCTTGGCTGCCTCGGGAGTTGGAGCAGTAGAACAGATCATGTTCTGGACGCAGCGCTCGCTTTACGTCGTAATTACAGCTTTCAATCTCTTACTTGTTTATGGACTGATCTTGTCATTTCTGGGAAGATATGCCGAAATACCGTTCATTTCAGATGTGGTTAGACGGCAGATGCGATAAATGTGGCAGAATAAACACACGATGCCAGCTCAGCCCAGGCTCAACACCATTCACTTAAGCTGCCAGAATAACCGTAGGGGCGGCTCGCGAGCCGCCCAACTGGCGCGCCCCTACGCCTGACCCAAACAGTACTGAGCCAAAGCGCATTCAAACAAAGGAGTAGCAGAATTGCTGAGAGATCAAAAGAAGCACATAATCTGCATAGCAAATCAGAAGGGCGGAGTGGCAAAAACCACAAGTACAGCTTATCTTGGCGCAGCACTAGCCCGATTGCACAGGCATGTCCTGGTAATTGACTCAGATCCACAATGCAACCTCACTTACAGTCTGGAGTTGGACGAGGCCCAACAAGAATTTTGCCTGGAGAACAATCTTGCCTCCATGTATGAATCAGGGCACCCTGCAGAAAGCTGCCTGGTTTCGATCAGAGACAATCTGGACTTAATTTCGGCGTCTCCTGATCTGGTCATGACTGAAGTCACACTCGACAGCCAACCGGAAGCGCTCTCAGGCGAACCAGAAGCTATTCTCAAGCAAGCTCTGGCGCCTATCGCTAACCGTTATGACTACATATTGATAGATTGCCCACCAAGCCAGGGGATGCTTACACTTAACGGACTGGTAGCTGCACAATGGGTGCTCATACCGACTCTGGCATCTGTAATTAGTTTGACCGGTCTGGAACGGATGATTGAACAGGTGCACGAGATTGTGCATGGCGACCCGCCTATCAACGCTCAATTAGAGATTCTCGGTGTCCTTCTTACTAAATTCCGCAAAGATCGTACTGTCGAACTTGAACTTGAGAAGCGGCTCCGTTCTTTGCCTGAAGAGTTTACTGTCTTCAAAACGGTCATACCTGACCGCAGTCAGTTTGAGCTTTTAGGCGAATTGAAGGTGCAAACAGGCCGCCACCTCCTTGATCTCTCTATGGTGAGCTATTCCCTTCTGCCCTATCTGACGCTGGCCATGGAGATTGAAAAAATACTGCGGCAAAAGTCGCTGCCTCCTGCGTTCGGGAAATAATCAGCGCTCGACAACTCTCATGTAATTAGGGCAGGCAAACTCGAAACACTTGTGGTACCCGCACACATCACCACTGCTGGTGCATCATATCTCTCCATAGAGCTGGCAGAAAAGTAATTCTCATTGAGACCGAGACCGACTAGAACTTCCTTGAGTTAGTCAGCTTCGGTACTTTCAAATCGCTGCTAGATCCGGTGCAAGATGCAGGAAAGCTGATTCCATGCGCCCCGGGACTGCATATACCGTCACACTCCCACAGACTTGGAGCAGTCCAGCAGCGGCACAGCTCTATTTGCTGACATCACAATCACCATTTGACTTGTCAGGTCCGTCCACGACATTCTGTCCTTTATCCGGTTTGTTGAACAGCCGTCTGTATTTGACTAGAGTAACTGGACATCAGGGCTGCTGGACTGCTAGCACCTGATTTTGGCACACCAAGAAAATAGCTTCCAGATCCGACAACCTGAGCAGCATATAAAGCGCCTCCTTCGGCAGCAAAATTGACTTTTTGCTGGTAGAGCATACAGGCCCCGGTAAAAACGATTAACAGTACGCCCCCAACTATAAGCGGAACCATCAATAGCAATGCAGCTGCGCCTTCAGCTATCGCCTGCCCTTGTGATGAGCGACAACGCATTTTTTGATTGATTCGCTTATTGCATGCCAGATATCGCGGTGCTTTGCCGATTTGTAATGTCGAAATAACCTGTCTCATATGACTCCCTCAGCAACTCCCAAAAGCGTCTTCAATTAGACCACAGAAATTAAGTGATTGCCCGCCATGACATCACCATGTTTTGTTGATATAGTCAGTTTATTCCCCAATAATGAGTTTTTTATCGAGTGGGACATATTTTTCTTTGCATCATGAATCGAACCTGCCTTCAGCGCTCTATGGCATTCTGTTTGGATGCCCGCTAGCTGTATCCATGCACGGTACAATCATTGCCTGAGATTCTTTGGCTTCAGCACCAGGAAGAGCCGCACTTTTTCTCTGCACGTCAAATACATGCGCAGCTTATTGAGATACTAAATGTTAGCTGGGTTTCCAAAGAGCCGCTGGCAAAAACAGCTGAAGGCAAGGCTGCAATATCCCAGAACAAAACATCTGCCTATAATAGAGTAATCATGTCCAACATCATGCAACGAGCTGCTGAAAAAACTGTCACTGTCATTACTGCAAGCATATTGGCAGTATTTTTGAACGTGATACAGTTCGAGCATGCAGGAGCAGATAATCTGGAAGGTGCACCTGTTCAGGCAGACCCGTTTCAAACGCTCAAACTGCCTGACACTAACGCGCTCACCAGCACCCCAGTTAATTTCACTGGTTGGTTACGCCGGGGCTCCACTCTGATGCAGACCGGCGAATATGAAGGCGCCCTGGAAGCAGTACGCAATGCAATTAACATAGAGAAAGACAACATAGTCGCTCATATTATGCTCGGCGACGTCTTGGTCAAACTACACCGCTACCCGGAAGCCGAATCTGAGTACCAGTATGTAGCGCTACGCCAGCCAACTGATACATCAATAGTCTGCAAACTGGGTGATCTTTATCTGGAGCAGGGCAATTTCTCCTCGGCACAAAACATGTACCGCAAAGCTCTGGCCTTTGATCCTAAAAATGCCGAAACACTGTTGAGTCTAGCCAGGTCGCTTGAAGGTTCAAACGATTTGAGCAGCGCTACTGATTGCTATGAGAAAATTCTGCGTGAGTTTCCTGACACTGACTACTCACGTTCAGCACAAAGCCGGATCAATCAATTAGGTAAAGCACAGGAGCAAGCCAGAGCTGATCGATTCTTCCCAATTGACACCCAGCAAGGAGTGGAAGGATTCGGCTGGTGGGATCTCAAAAAGATGCCACTGCATGTATACATAGACGACGGTACGGATGCTCGGGGGTTTCACCGTGAGATGGTGCAATCAGTTACCAGCGCTCTACAAGCATGGTCAGCTGCCTCACACGGCGCTCTCAGCTTTGTCATCGACGCCGGCAATTCTTACCTGGAGTCCCAATGGAAGGTGTTGGAAATCAAATTCAAAGTAGTTTGCCTCGTTACACAAAGCTGTTTAAGTTATATGCCAACCGATCCAATAACAAGCCAGATTCATATTCACTGGTCCGACCACCTGCCCGGAGCAGTGGGAGCAACCTGGACAAGCAAGCTCGCCGATGGCAATCCAATTATCACTAAAGCTCATGTCTGGCTGGAGACAGATCGGCTGGTGGACGGACAGAAAGTACCGTTGCAACCCACTCCGGCAGCAGCCTCCATTTTGAACGCTCAAAGCAGTATGTTGGACGAAATTGCCATGCACGAGCTGGGACACGCCCTTGGTCTGGTTCATTTAACCAATCCTAACGACATCATGGCACCAGGCATAATAGCGCTCCGGAGCGGCGAGCCGTCAAAAGCAAGAGAGCTTTCTCAACGAGACAGCAAAGCTCTTGCCGAGCATTATGACTTCTTTCGCAATTCAAGAGCTGCAGGGCAAGAAGTGTCAGAGAGCACAACTACAACCGACCAGGCTAGCATGCCGGAAGCCTGCATGCCGCTGCACAGCGAGAAAGGTGCAGATTTACTGCCGGACACTCAGAATTTAGAACAAACTGTTAGTGTTATGGACAACATAAACGGCACAGATGCCCTCAATTTACAAAAGCCACCTGCGCAAGTACAACACAGTCAGGAATTAAACACCTCTGCCGCATATGACCCGTTACGAGAAGCTGTTTTTCTTCTAGACACAAAGCAGTACAAGTCAGCACTAACTATTCTCAATCAGCAACTCAATTCAAATCCCAATAACACCCGGGCTCACTATCTGCGAGCCTGCAATTATGTATTCTTGCGTCGTTATCCTGAAGCAATTACTGACTACAAAGAGGTCATACGACTCTCTCCTGGCTCCGAGCTCAGTATCCGCGCCGTCAAAGGGTTGAGGCAGATAAGTTCAGTTCACTGACTTACTCTGCCACGCACTCCCAAGAGCGTGAGCCAGATGGAACAAGGCAGATGCAAGGAGGAGGTTAACATGCTCGTTCTGCCAATATCAAGAGACAACCTATTAAACAAGCAGGATCATAGAGTTCTCTTGATACAATCAGAGCAGGCGGCTGTGCGTGTAGGGCAGGATAGAAAAATGATGATACTAAAAAGCTGCAGCAGTCGAACAATCATTGCTGTGACTCTTAGCATGGTTTATGCTGCATTGAACGGCTTAACTGCCAGCTGGGCGCAAGATACAAGCTATCCGTACCCACCGATGAATCCTTACGTCCCGGTGTCGCCGCCGATAGCACCAAAAGAAGGACCTGGCTCATCTCTGCCATGGCCATATAATCCGCTAGGAACGCCTATGGCACCATTGCCCTCTCAGACACTGCCGCCCGGGCAGGTTCCAACACCTGGCATCTATCCTCCTCCTAATTTTATACCTCCGACCCCCCTTCCAAGCGAAGCAGCCTCCAGCCCCTGGGGACAATCGACAGCACCCGGCTTCACTCCAGAGCCACCAACCAGCCAACCACTTCCTGTTTCCACTACACCATCAGCTGCACCTGGCGGGTTTCCACAGTCAGGCATGAGCCCTGAGGCAGCCGGCGGAGAAAAACATGCCGGAGAAGCCGGTAAAAAGGCTGAAGGCGAAGGCGGAACAGAGCAGGCTGCCGGTGAAGGAGCAAACGAAGAGAAAAAGGCTGAAGGCGAAGAGGGAGCAGAGGAAAAGAAGGCTCAGGGAAAGAAAAAGAAATCGCAGGACGGCTCTGAAAAAGAAGCCAAGGAAGGAAAGAAATCCGACGGGAAAGAAGGCGAAGAAGGGAAAGAAGAAGAGTCCAAAAAAGATCTGTTGCCGCCTGCTGCAACTGTTTACGATCCAATTAGAGAAGCTCTCTTTGAACTTAACAGCAAACAATACTCCAGATCACTTGAAACTCTCAACAAAGTGCTCTCATCCAACCCACACCATGCGCAAGCTCATTATGTCAGGGCTATCGTTTTAGTTATGATGCGTCAGTACACAGGCGCTGCTGCCGACTACAAAGAGGTGCTCAGGCTTACTCCTAATTCAGATCTGGGCAGGCGTGCTGCTGAAGGGTTAAAGAAGATCAGTCTTTGACCCGACTGGCTCGCTCGAGAAAGTTCATCAACCCGAGCGGATCGTCAGAAACAATCCCATCCAACCCAATACGCAATGCATACTCCCACTTTCTTGCATCATTGAGCGTCCAGGCACAGACTTGCAGCCCGGCAGCTTGCGCCTGAGCTACTGAGTCAGCACGCAGAGTGTCAATGCGTGGATGCCAGACAGTAGCACCAATCCGTTCGGCATAAGCAGGCAGATCTACCAGAAGTGCATCAGCAAGCAAAGCCAGGCGCAGGTGCGGTGCCCGTTCATGGATGTTACAGATAATCTGGTGATCGAATGAACTTATAATCACCTTATCGCAGTGAGCATAGTTTTTCAGCAGCTCAAGCAGCTCACCTTCAATTCCAGGATATTCAATTGGAGTATTTTTGAGCTCAATATTAAGAATGACTTTGCCATCAATAAGTTCGAGCACTTCACTCAGCAACGGCACGTGTTCGCCACGGAACTCTTCATCAAACCACAATCCTGCCGATATTCGCTTCAATTCGGCATAACAGATATCCTTAATCAGTCCGACACCATTGGTGGTGCGTCCTATGTCAGGATCATGAAACACCACCAGCTCACCGGAGCGGCAACGCTGGACATCAAGCTCAATGCCGTCAACTCCGAACTCAAGCGCTTTGCGAAACGCCGCTATCGTATTTTCAGGAGCCCAGTCGCTGCCACCACGATGGGCAATCACAATCGGTTTGCTTTCTTTCATGGTCATCACCTGCTCTAGTTATCAGATTATAGATCCGAACTGGCACTATTTGGTACGACTCAACTACTGTAATTGGCTTGCCAACAAACCGACTGCAACTTAATTGTCAGCTTCGATCAGGTAGCAAGCAAAATAGTCATGGCTCTACACCGCCTCAGTCGGATTAGTTCCTCTTTGCACATCTGTTCGTCTCGGCGCAGGACGAGTAGCAGTAAGTTGCAGAGGATGCCGCGAAAAAGAGTCTTGCATCGCCAGTTCACTCACCGGTGTGATGCCAAATTTGGCAACAAGAAGTTTTACAGGAAGGAGTTGCTGCATGTAATTCAACCGTGCTGCAAGCTGATTGTGTGATTGACTGGTCAGGTTCAACGCATCGTCAGTAGTGAGAATCTCATCTCGGAGCCGGACATATTCTTCACTGGCAACCAGCTCTTTCTGCAAAGGTTGCAGTAGAAGCCCAATACTATCGCTAAGTTCATTTTCAGCAAAGACCCGCTCTGCAAGCTGCTTGTCACATAAGTTTGTTGCTGCACGATTAGCACCTTGCAATTTCTCGGCAAGATCCGGCAGTTTCGCCAGCTCCGGGGCAAACGAGTCGGCGAAACGGGAAATAAGGTCATGCCTGCCAGCCAGCAGTTCGCAAAGCTTCTCCCTTTGCAATATCACTTCCCGATGCAGCCGCAGCAACCGCTTGAGGTTAAGACCAACCCACAAAGATAATCCCACAAGAATGAGAGCAATCAGAACAAGAATTTTCATGGCTTTCCTGCACCTGAGGTAACTGAAAGCCTACAGAATAGCATCCTTGAAAAGGAATAAGGCGCCCGAATCAGGCAATATCAACAGTTCGCTCAATTGGGAACAGTCCCAAACGCACTGTTACAAGCAACTTAGGTGGATCAACAAGAATGCGCTCCAGCGCCCCTTCAATGCCACCTTCAACGGCTCTGAGACCGACAATGTCTTTGAGGACCAACTTGCCCTTCTCCCTGGCAATTTCAAACTTGATAAGCTCTTTTGCCTTAATGATGTAATTGCCCCAGCGCTCCGATGTAGCGTGTTCATTGACAATCTTAATCACGTTGGATTGACGGATTGTCTCTTTCATATGCCCTGCCAGCACCGCAACCAGCCCGGGAATCTGATCACCAAAAGTCTCGGTTAGCAGCCGATCAACCACATAACCAGGTAGTGAACTGTTCTCGGGACGCTCATGCAAAAAGCGGATAACAGCAGAGAGAGGATCAGATGCACTACGCAAAATGCGCCGCGCCACATCCAAGAGTTCCTGCTCAACAGTGGCAACTTTCTGCATCAACTGCAAATTATGTATTCTCTTGCCACAGCAGGGACAGCTCACAGCGGATTCCTCACTTTAGATGCTAGCTAGTGTGCTTACTCAGCTGATTACTGAACGCAGCACTTCAAGGTTGCCATTTTACGAACCACAATTTAACCATATTGTTGATTTTAGGGCTATTGACTACTTAGCGCAAGGCTCTATTTCCGACCCGTACTCCTCTTTATTACCCTTTGGATATCAAAGTTAGTCTGTCCACACGAACTATTTAATTTTTCTCTCATGCGAGACAATCCACCTGTCCCAAATCCGGCAGCTCGGCTACAACAATATCGGACACAGCAAAACAGCGGTGCAGGACATTGCTTGGAGCTGGCAAAGATCGTCACTGAAGAGCTTAAGTGGCAAACAGTAAGACCAGGCAGCCGCTGCAAATTGTCAACCAGAAGGAGAGACCAGTGCAGGACCAGTTGAACGTTGTAGCTATCATCCCGGCTCGCTATGCCTCAACACGTTTTCCGGGCAAGCCGTTAGTAAAGATAGGCGGCATCACTATGATTGAGCACGTCTACAAGAGGGCTGCACAATCTTCACTTGTCAGCCGCGTCCTGGTTGCTACTGACGACCAGCGGATTGCTTCAGCTGTTGAGTCTTTCGGCGGCAACTATGTTTTCACGCGCCCAGACCACCAGTCAGGCACTGACCGTCTGGCTGAGGTTGTCGCACAGTCGCCAGACATTGACGTGGCGGTAAATGTTCAAGGAGACGAGCCATTAATCGATCCTGCTGCCATAGATGCTGCAATCAAACCATTAATTCTGGATACATCCATTGAGATGTCTACTTTGGCGCGACCGCTTGCTACTCCATTTGAAGCAGAGCGCCCAGAGCAGGTCAAGGTTGTGACCGACTCACAAGGTTTTGCCCTCTACTTCTCCAGATCGGCAATTCCGTTTTACAGGGACAACCGCGACTTTGCTAAACGCCTCTATCTAGGGCACATTGGGCTATATGTCTACCGCAGACAATGTCTGCTCTCTCTGGCAGCACTCAAGCCAACTCAGCTTGAACAGGCAGAATCGCTCGAGCAGCTACGTGCCCTGGAGAATGGAGTGAGAATCCGGGTTGTTGTCTGTAACTATCGATCACTGGCAATCGATGTACCTGAAGATGTGCCGGCTGTAGAGGCTGCACTTTCATAAATTTGGTCCGCCCTGCCGGAGAAAGCGCAATAGTTTACTTTTGCTTTCACTATTGAACTTTTTACTTTTGATTTACGTTATAGATTCTAGATAGTTGCGCAGGAAGTCGGCTTTATGAATTTATGCTTGACTGTTTCGGAATCCCCAATCTGTGCGCCCGGTCACACACAGTCTTATTACCATGCGCCGTCGCAGAAGTTGATACAGGGCGCGAACGCTGCAGTTGAGGATGCCAACCAATGAGGCTTGGATTCTGCGAACCAGCACTGTCATGTGTCACTTCGGTGAGCCTGGCTGTGATTACGTGCCTGTCCCTAGTTGTATCCGTACAGACAGCAGGCTTCACTTTAGCTGGCGAACATGCCGCAGTTGAGCCAGCACCGGTTTTAAACATTTTCGAGAGCGATTCTGTGCCGGTTGCCGACACCCAGATTGACAGACTTGTCTTTCGCAAATTCAAGCAGCTTCATATCCAACCTGTTCTGTGTTCTGATTCAGTTTTTGTCCGCCGAGCTTACCTCGATGTAATAGGCGTACTGCCCACTGAGAAAGAAGCCAGAGAGTTCATTTTGGATACGGATGCAAAGAACAAACGTCAACAATTGATTGATAAGCTTCTTGAGCGACCTGAATTTTCAGATTACTGGGCGATGAAATGGAGCGACATCTTACGCATTAAAGCTGAGTTCCCAGTCAATCTTTGGCCTGAAGCTGCCGAGACTTATCACCAGTGGGTCAAATCATCCATAGCTGAAAACAAGCCGTACGACAGATTTGTGCACGAGCTGCTCACATCAAGCGGCAGTAATTTCCGCACAGGCCCGGTCAACTTCTACAGAGCGGTCCAGGACCGGACACCTGCCGGCGTCGCCGGCGCCGTGGCGCTGACATTCATGGGCACACGTGTAGATACGTGGCCGACAAAGACAGTAGCCGGCATGGCAACGTTCTTCTCGCAGGTTGGCTATAAGCCCACGCGTGAGTGGAAGGAGGAGATTGTATTTTGGGATCCACTCAGAGGTGCTGCGCAAGACGCCGGCACCAGTTCCAATCCACCGGCTACAGCACAGCTCAACAGCCATCAACTGGAGGCGGTCTTTCCAGACGGTACCAGGATAAAGTTGCCTCCCAACAAAGACCCACGCGATGTGTTTGCTGACTGGCTGATAAAACCCAATAATCCCTGGTTTAAACGCGCCATAGTCAACCGCATCTGGTACTGGCTATTAGGACGCGGCATCATTCACGAACCGGACGATATCAGGACTGACAATCCACCCAGCAATCCGGCACTATTGAAATATTTGGAGAAGGAGCTGGTTACTGCCCGCTACGACTTGAAGCATATTTTCCGGCTTATTCTCAACTCCAGGACATACCAGCTGTCGAGCATACCCCGCCTAACAACGCTGCAAGCAGAAAACAATTTTGCCAACTATCCTTTGCGCAGACTGGATGCCGAGGTGCTCATAGACGCTATCAATAAAGTTACAGGCACTTCTGATCGTTACACTAGCCCAATCCCTGAGCCGTTTACCTATATTCCGGAAGAGATGCCAGCAATTGCAATAGGTGATGGCAGCATTACCAGTCCCTTCCTGACCCTGTTTGGTCGTTCGGCACGCAGCACCGGCATAGAGAGCGAACGCAACAATAAGCCAATCGCGGCTCAATGGCTGCATCTGTTAAATTCAAGTCACATCCAGCACAAGCTGGAAAGAGGAGCCGCACTCAAGACAATAATCGATTCCAGGCAAAAGCCCCAAGCGATTATTGAAGAGCTTTATCTGACCATACTGTCACGATTCCCTTCACCTGCTGAACTGACCGCAGCTCAGATGTATGGCGACTCAAGGGTTAGAGGTAGTTCAGTCCGGCGGCAGGCCGCAGTGACAAAACGACGCAAGGACTGGGTGGACATAGCCTGGTCGTTAATAAATAGCGATGAGTTTCTTTTCAGACACTGAAAGTCATAGACTGGCGCAGGAGGCTAAGGGCATGATCTGGGATAAAGACCAGCCAGACAACCAAACCAGAATCTCCCGACGCCAAGCGTTGCGCTGGGGGCTTTACAGCACAGCAGGACTGATGTTATCCGGTCATCGGAGTCTGTCTGCATTAGCAGAGGAGGCGCCAGCCAAAGCCAGGTCAGTTATTCAAATCTTCTTGTGGGGTGGTATGTCCCACATTGACACCTGGGATCCAAAACCCAAAGCAGGCCGTGATTATATGGGAGATTTAGCTCAGGCTATACGAACTAATGTGGACGGGATAGAGATCGGCATGTTATTTCCCAAACTGGCGCAACAAGCTGACAAATACTCGCTCATCCGTAGCATGACTCACCACAACAACGGACACGAGACAGCTGCTTACCTTATGCAAACAGGGCACATACCTGGAGAAAGACTCTCCTACCCAAGTATAGGAGCTGTTTTTACTCTGCTCAAATCACCTGGCTACACCGGACTGATTCCACCTTATGTAGTGCTGACACAAGCACAAGGACGGTTTTCGGAGGAAGGTTTCCTGGGACAGAAATTTAAGCCGTTTGCTACAGGTGGTGACGCGAATGCACAGCGTTTCGAGGTTGAAGGCATAATAGCCCCAGGCATCACAGACGATCGCCAGCGAGCTCGGCGCCAGCTCCTCACGATGATGAATACTCTAGGCAACACTATTGGAGCCAACCCACAAATAATTGCTGCAGAAAAAGCAAAAGAACAGGCATATGAATTAATCCTCGGTCCTGGCAGAGACGTATTTGACCTCTCCAAGGAAAAGCCGGAATTGCGCGATCGCTACGGTCGCTTTACCTTTGGGCAGGATTGCCTGGCAGCACGGCGGATGGTTGAGGCGGGTGTGCCTTATATAGTCATCAACTACCCTGGCGGCTGGGACACGCACCGCAATCATTTCGAGACGATGCGCCGACAGTGCCCACAGCTCGATCAGGGTCTGGCCGCCTTGCTGGCAGACTTAAAGGATCGTGGCTTACTGGATAGCACAATAGTCTGGTGTTGCGGAGAGTTCGGCAGAACTCCTAAAGTTGACTGGGAGCCGCCCTGGAATGGCGGCCGCGGACACTGGGGAAATGTTTTCAGCGTCCTGGTTGCTGGCGGCGGCTTTAAAGGTGGTCACATAGTTGGCTCCTCCGACGAGAAAGGGCAAGAGGTCAAAGAGCGACCTGTTTACCCGGTTGACCTGCTCGGCAGCATCTATCATCTGTCCGGAATCGACGCCAACGCCAGACTGCCGCATCCGATGGGCGAGGAGGCTTACATACTGCCTCGTGCATCAGCTGACGTAAAGTCCGCCGGGCTTCTCACAGAGATTATGTAATATGCTGCTTACGAGAAAGATCAATTTGTTGCTTCTCTTGTGCACCTCATTCCTGGTGATACTGGCTCCTGCCGCCTGGGCACAACAGCGGCCATACATCGGTTATGTCTACCCTGCCGGTGGGCAACAGGGCGCTACATTCCAAATTCGGCTAGGCGGACAGGGCATGGACAGGGTCAACCAAATACTCGTTTCAGGAAGAGGTGTGTCGGCCAGACTGATTGAGTGCCATCGTTTCCTAAATAATCAGGAATTGAAGTTGCTTAAAGAGCAGCTTCAACAACTGAAGCTGACAGGTCCGGCAACCGCGCAAGCACCACATTTGATTGCCGTGCTTGAGCAGCGCATAGCTGAGCATGTGCCGAGACCAGCCTGCAGATCGATCGCCACCCTGGTAATTGCCGAAATATCAATTGAATCAGAAGCTCCACCAGGCGAGCGCGAGATCAGGCTTGTCACTCCGCGCGGCGTGTCAAATCCGCTTGCATTCCATGTCGGTCAGGTACCGGAGTTTTCTCGCAAGCCGATGCTCACTGCTCAGATCCAAGTACTGGGGAAGGAAACGCAGGCATTACGTATACGTCCGCCGTCAGAGGTTGAAGACCGTATCACTCTGCCATGCACTGTCAACGGACAGATTGCCTCTGGTGAAGTTAATCGCTACCGGTTTTCTGCACGAAAAGGGCAACAGCTAGTGATTACCACCTTCGCGCGGCAGCTTATTCCGTATATTGCTGACGCTGTGCCTGGCTGGTTCCAGCCAGTACTAGCGCTCTACGATGACATCGGCAAAGAAGTGGCATATGACGATCATTATCAGTTCAAGCCTGACCCGGTGGTATTTTATATGGTACCCCGGTCAGGCGAATATGTACTGGCAATCCACGACGCTCTCTACCGCGGCCGCGAAGACTTTATTTATCGCATAACCATTGGCGAACTACCTTTTGTCACCAGTATCTTCCCACTGGGCAGCCGCGCCGGCGAGCAGGTTGAAATCAAAACGAAGGGATGGCATCTGGCTGGAACCAAACTGCCGCCACCTGCCGTTGATGCAACACCGGGCATCTATCAGCTTACTACCACAGCCGGCGGGTTCATCTCCAACCGGGTACCATTCGCACTCGACACCCTGCCTGAATGTTTCAAGAAAGAGGGTAATCACGATGTGTCCCATGCACAGAAGGTAACCTTGCCGACTATTATCAACGGAAGGATTGATCGACCCGATGAATGGGACATTTTTGCATTCACCGGCAAGGAAGACGAATCTGTCGTAGCTGAAGTATATGCACGCAGGCTCGATTCGCCTTTGGATTCAGTGCTCAAACTCACTGACTCCAAAGGCACAATTGTGGCGTTTAACGACGACCACGAAGATTTAGCCTGCGGGCTTAACACGCACCATGCCGATTCCTACCTGATGACCAAACTGCCTGCTGACGGAACCTACTATCTGCACATAGGCGATGCCGCACGCAACGGCGGCACGCAGTACGCTTATCGACTGCGCATCAGCGCACCGCAGCCAGACTTCGTTTTGCGTGTCGTCCCTTCCAGTGCCGCTCTCCGCAGTCGCGGTAACACCGACCTTACTGTCTATGCCATGCGCAGAGACGGATTTACTGCTCCAATCACCCTGAGCCTAAAAGATCCGCCATCAGGATTCTCAGTGCGTCCGATCAAATTAGCCGATGGTCTCTCCACCACTCACCTTTTGTTGAAGACCAGTCTGATTAGAACCGAGGATCCAATCAACCTGATTATTGAAGGACGTGCACAGATTGGCAACAGAGAGATTGCTGTCGAAGCTGTGCCGGCAGAAGACCGAATGCAGGCTTTCTTGTGGCGCCATCTCGTTGCCGCCCAGGAGTTGAAGATACTGGTTTTCAACCCAACTGACACGCTGGTGCAGCCTAAACGCATCCTTCCTGACTGCTTGTCACCGTCGATAGAATCCGCCCTCAAATCGAATATCACAACTGCCTCACCTGCCACGCCAGAGGGAAAACCCAGATTAACCAAACAACAGGCAACTGCCAGGTTGAAAGAGCTCATCCGCCTCTACGAGGAGGGGCTCCTCACAGATGACTTTTACTGCCGACAAGTGAAAGGAATTGAAGCCATTGAGTGAATTACTTACCCTGGCAATCTCATTTCACAACTACTTACAGATGCTTCAATCCAGCACAAAAGAAATCAAGTGACAATTCCCCCAAATCACAAGAGTTAATGAACCTTCCTCCAGACATGTAAAACAACAGATCACTTAGCAGGTGCCAACTCACGACTTCGATCCAATCCTGAATGTTCTTAGTCAGGCTCACTACAGAATTATCTTGCTATCATGGTACACATATGCTCAATATTGGCAACCCGGTCTAACAAGGACAAAACAGTCCACAATACTCATCAATCGGGAAAAATAAAAAATGACTGACTCCAAATCTGCAACAGCCTCAAGCTTTGAACAACGCTATCAAGTATTGGTAGACCAATCACTCGATCTGGCCATCTATTTCTTAACCCCTACTGGCTATGTAGAAACATGGAACGCTGCCGCTGAAAGATTCAAGCAGTACAAGGCAGATGAGGTTATCGGTAAGCATCTGTCTATGTTCTACACCAGAGAAGATCAACAGAAGAAAGTTGTTGAGTACGAGCTTGATGAAGCTAAACGTGCTGGGCGCTATGAAGGCGCAGGTTGGCGTGTCCGCAAGGATGGAACAAAGTTCTGGGCAGAGGTAATCATTTGCTCATTGAAAGACCGTCATGGCAACCTGACAGGATTTGTGAAGATAGCTCGCGATGCCACCGAAAAGCGCGAACAGCTCGATATCATTGAAAGACAGAAACAAGAACTAATTGAACTTTCAACTCCAGTGATTCAACTGTGGAATGGGATTCTTGCTCTGCCTATAGTGGGCACGCTGGACAGTCAGCGCAGTCAGATTGTCATGGAGAAGCTGCTGTCAGCAATTGTTGCCAATGATGCAAGTGTGGCCATTCTGGACATCTCGGGAGTACCTACTGTTGATACCATGGTGGCACAACATCTCATGAAAACCATGGAAGCAGCCAAACTCATGGGAGCGGAGTGCATCATAAGCGGTATCAGACCGGAAATTGCACAAACAATGGTTCATCTAGGCGTTGATCTGGGTTCAATTAAGACCAAATCGACAATGTCCAGAGCCCTTGAAGAAGCTCTGGACATTTTACACATCAAGCTTGCTACTAATGGTGAAGGGAAGAAACACCTGTGAGCGCAGAACACATTCCCATTATAAAAATGGATGAGTTCCTCCTTGTTACCATTCAAGAAGGAATACACGATCGCCTGGCCATAACATTACAAGAAGAGCTCACTGCGAAGGTTGCAAGCACGGGAGCCCGCGGTGTCTTACTAGACATTTCCGGACTTGACATGGTGGATTCATTCTTGGGTCGGCTGCTAAGCACAATTGCATCAATAACTCGAATCATGGACGCAGAGACGGTAGTAGTTGGAATGCAACCGGCTATTGCCATTACTTTAGTGGAGATGGGGTTAAGCATGCCCGGCGTCCTTACAGCTTTAAATGTTGACAAGGGCATGACTTTGTTGCGTAGACGATTAAGTCAAGCCAAAGAGGTAACCTGTGTCCCCGACATCAAAGCAATCCACGATGGCAGCTCAGACAGAGGCTGATCTGGTCAGTGCAAGGCATTTGGCCAGGTCTTATGCCAAGGATCTCGGGCTGGGACTGGTCGATGAAACAAAACTGGTCACAGCTGTGAGCGAATTGACGCGCAATTTGATAGTGCATGGTGGCGGTGGATCTGTATTTATTGAACGTATTGATGAAGTTAGCCGGCATGGGATTAGAGCTGTATTTGAAGACCACGGACCAGGAATTGCCAACATCAATCTGGCTATGATGGACGGACACTCTTCCACAAAGTCATTGGGGCTTGGACTTCCTGGATCTAAGAGATTGGTGAGCGAATTCCAGATCGATTCGGAGGCAGGTAAGGGAACGCGAGTGACGATTACAAAGTGGAAATAACTGTAGCAGAAGCTCATCGTGAATTTCCCGTAAATGAGCAGAGCCAAGTTGGCTTTCTGCGTCGAGCTGTTCGAGAACAAGCGTTTAAAGCTGGCTTCAGCCAGGAACATTCTGGAAGAGCCGAAATTGTGGCCACCGAACTTGCCACTAACCTCATAAAACATACACACCATGGTGGTCATATCCTCTTACGAGGTATGGAATCCCCTGACAATGCCGGGCTTGAACTCATCTCTTTGGATACTGGTCCGGGGCTGAGCTTGAAGCAAGATCTGATCGAGGACGGCATCTCTACAGTCGGTACTCTGGGGATTGGTCTGGGAGCAATTAAGCGCCTCTCGGACGAATTCGAGCTTCGTTCTGATACCACAGCTGGCACTGTGGTGCTGTCTCGCTTCTGGAAATCACATATAAAATGCAGCTCTCGCACTCAATGTTTTGACATTGGCGGAGTCATGGTGCCCAAACCAGGAGAGCGCGCCTGTGGAGACGGATGGGCAGTTCACCAGCAGGGAGCTTGCCTGTGTGTTTTGGTTGTCGATGGTCTCGGACATGGAGTAGCAGCAAAAGAGGCTGCAGAAGCAGCTATTGACGAGTTTAAGCGACACAACTCCGACTCACTAAGCAAGATCATGTTACGCATACATGCCAGTCTGCAACATACGCGTGGTGCTGTCTTATCTATTGCCAGCATTGATAGAAGAAACAATACAGTTAAATTTGCAGGCATAGGAAATATTGCTGGACGCATCACAAATCCTAGCGCATCAATTGGCTGCGTTTCTCTCGAAGGTACAGTCGGTCTGCGTGTAGGCAGAGTTTGCGAATTTACTTATCCATGGGAAACTGATTCAATTTTGTATATGAATTCGGATGGTCTTACCTCTCAGGCGCGTCTTCCCAGCTGGAGAGACTTGACGGGTGCTGGAGCCACTGTTGTAGCAGCCAGGCTTTATCGTGACTTTGCACGCCGCACAGATGATGCTACTGTGGTAGTGATAAGGAACGCTGCAGTCAGTCAGGAGAAATAGCAATGCTACCCGTGGTGCAAGTTACAGTTAAAGAGGACACCGACCTGCTACTCGCCCGGCAACGCACCAAACAGATCGCCACTCTTGCCGGCCTTTCAAATCAAGATTGCATACGTCTTGTTACAGCCATGTCTGAGATTGTTAGAAATACTCTTCAGTATGCCTCTGGTGGCACTGTTGCGCTCAATGTGATTGAAACAGATACCGGGCGACAATCGCTTGAGGTAATCGTCAAAGATCACGGACCTGGAATTGACAACCTGCGGGAGATCCTGTCCGGCAATTTCAAGTCCAGGACTGGGATGGGCCGGGGCATCATAGGTAGCCGTAAGCTGGTCGACTCGTTCTCCATCGAAAGTACTCCTGGCGAGGGAACTAGAGTTACCTTATGCAAAGTCTTACATACCAGCAAAGTTGTGAAGGCAACAATCGACAGCTGGCTAGAAGCAATAACTAAAGAATCATCACTTTCGGCCGTGGAGGCGTTGCAACAGCAGAATAGTCAACTTACTGAGACGCTCTCACAACTGCAGAACTCGCAGGCACGATTAGAAGAACAGTTTATGCTGGTACAGAAGCTCAATAGCGAGCTGATAGAAACCAATGCCAATATTTTCTCCCTTAATAAGGATCTCGATAGCAAGAATGCTGAACTAACGGAACGGAATGAACAACTTGGTCAAGCCTTGACGGAGCTGCAGCTGTCTAAAGAGAACCTGGAGCAGCTTACAGCCCAGCTACAAATAGTGAATGCTGAGCTTACGCGATCGAATGACGACTTGCAGCAATTTGCCAACGTATGCTCGCATGACCTGCAAGAACCTCTGAGAGTCGTTACCAACTACACTCAATTGCTTGCGGAGCGGTACGGCGAGCAATTAGACGAAAAGGCAAGTAAGTTCATGACAGTCATCACATCTGCAGCCGGTAGGATGCACGGTCTCATTAGTGATCTACTACGATACAGCCGTATACAGAGCAAGGGCAACGAATTTAAGAGCTTTGACTGCACAACTGCTGTAAACAAGGCACTTGCCAATCTTGAGATTGTCATTACTGAAAGCAACGCACACATTACATGCGATCCCTTACCCTGCGTCACTGGTGACGAGGTACAGCTAATGCAGGTCTTCCAAAATCTAATCGCTAACGCAATCAAGTTCCGGACTGACCAACCGCCGGTTGTTCATATATCCGCACACGGAACCTGTCAACGATTTTGAGACAACATTAAACGGTAATTAAAGAAGGCTTGGCTACGTTTTGGCATAGAGAGGGTTCGGTGCTGATGGCACCGTTCCGGTCTGTCAGCAGTGCAGCTGGCGCTGCA
This sequence comes from uncultured bacterium, assembly GCA_903835185.1. Lineage (GTDB taxonomy): Bacteria > Cyanobacteriota > Vampirovibrionia > Obscuribacterales > Obscuribacteraceae > CAILLX01. The sequence continues at coordinate 28,359 of CAILLX010000078.1, forward strand.
TCAGCTTCCAGA
>CAILLX010000079.1 GCA_903835185.1 uncultured bacterium
GCCCACACTCCCAGACAAGTCCTGCAACATCGAAAAAGAGAAACACTTGAAAACGACACTAAATTTCTCACTTAATCTGTCTCAAGTCATTGACAAATTCCGGATTGCTGTCTGCTATTTGGGTATGTGCGGTCTCGAGAATGGTAACAAAGCTTGTCATTGTGGGAGCGGGTGGACATGCGAAGGTTGTTGCCGACGCAGTGTCTCGTCAGAATAAATATGCGATTGCTGGCTTCATAGACGAGTCTACGGCTGGCAGCGAGTTTGGCGGTCATCCTGTGCATGCTGAAGCAAGCAACTTACCCTTGGGAGCTTTTGTTGTGGCAATTGGCAACAATGAAACCCGAAAGAGAATATTTGACGAGATGATAGCGTTGGGATGGGAGCCGGCTACAGTACTCCATCCGGCGGCTGTTCTGGCTGGTGACGTGCAGGTCGGTCCCGGGACTGTCATCTTTGCTGGGGCAATCGTTAATGCCGATGCCAGTATTGGCTCCAATTGCATAGTTAATACCGGTGCGACGATAGATCACGATTGCCTGATCTCTGACCATGTTCACATTGCGCCAGGCTGTAATCTAGCCGGTCAGGTTATGGTAGGAGAAGGTGTTTTTCTTGGGATTGGTACTTCGGCGATACCGCAAGTCAGGATTGGTGCCTGGGCGGTTGCTGGTGCTGGTACTGTGATTCTGGCGGATGTTGATGGTGGCACGACGGTTGTTGGTGTTCCGGCGCGGGCGATTAAGAAATGAGCAATAGTGCAAACAAGCCTGCAATTCTTGGAGGGGCAGTTCTGTTTGAGCGCGGGCTCAATCTGGCCACGCCTGATCTGCCACCTGTTGAATCCTTTTTTGAGGGGCTGTGCAGCATAATAGACACAGGCGTTCTCACGAAGGGAAAATTTCTTCGCGAGTTTGAGCGAGCCGTAGCTGCTCTGGCTGGGACAAAAGAGGCGGTGGGAGTTTCCAGCTGCACTAGCGGGCTTCTTCTAGTGCACAAATGCTTGAAAATTGAGGGCGAAGTTATTCTGCCAAGTTTCACATTTATGGCATCGGCTCTCGGAATTGTCTGGAACAATGCGTCACCTGTCTTTGTAGATATAGACCCGCAGACGTGGAACGTCGATCCGGCAAAAGTTGAAGAATCGCTAACAGAGCGCACTGGAGCCATAATTGCTACACATGTCTTTGGTAATCCAGCTAATGTCGATGAACTGTGGCGGATTGCACAAAAGGCAGGCGTGCCGCTCGTATTTGATGCTGCTCACGGTTTTGGTTCCCGGCATAACGGAGTTCCGGTGGGTGGCAGCGGTTCTTGCGAGGTATTCAGTTGTAGCCCGACTAAGCTGGTGATTTGTGGTGAAGGTGGCGTGGTAACCACTAATAACGAGGAGCTGGCTTGTGAACTCCGCTGCGCCCGCGAATATGGGAATGTTGGCAACTATGATCTGGTGCTGCCGGGGCTGAATGCGCGGTTGCCGGAGTTCAATGCGCTACTAGGACTCAAAGGGCTTGAACGGTTAGAAGGAGTTGTGCAGCGGAGGAACTATCTGGTTGGCAGGTTGAAGCAGCTGCTGGGAGATCTTCCTGGTGTGCAATTTCAAAAAGTACTAGATGGGGAGCGCTCTTCCTACAAAGATCTAACATGCCGGATAGATGCTGTAGAGTTTGGACTTTCAAGAGACGAAGTTGTGCAAGCGCTTGCTGCCGAAGGAATAGACACGCGCAATTATTATGATCCGCCATGTCACAAGCAGACATACTGGCGGACGCAAGGGAGGATCGGTCCGTCCGGACTGGTCAATACAGAGCAACTGAGCAAATCGGCTCTCACCTTGCCACTTTCGTCAAGGCTGCTTGATGCGGATATTGATAATCTAGCAGAAGCATTATGGCGACTGCATAAGCATTGTTCCAGTGTCAAGCGGCTGCTTGCTGGGCGATCTTCCCAGCAGGCTGGAGTCTAATAAACCAAGTCAGAACAAAGTGCTCCGCTTAAGATCTCCACAGCAGAATTGACAGCGAACGTGCACTTATCTTTGAAATGCAAGCGTTCCATCAGGTATGCAGTTACGGCACAATAAAAATAGTGTTCTGAGCTTAAATCAACAGGGCTTCCTGCAATCTGTCCGGTGGGGACACGGTTGCTTAGGAGTGAGTATCGCGGCCGGCTTGTTGGCTGGCGAGCGCTTCTTCTAGATGTGCAAGCGGCTTGGAGATAAGACTGCACCTGGTTGCCTTGTATAGAGCTCGCAACAGTACAGCAGCTATTCTAGCTAAGGTCAGACGTGGCCTGTCACGTAACATGCAACACCAGTGACTGATACGGAAGCGCAAGGATTGCGCGTAGAGCAGGTCGTAGAGCATCTTGTCGTAGGAGGCGAGCAGCTCATTGGTGGCAGCTAGCATGGAGTTCGTATCATGTCTGTAGAACCCATAATTCCTGGCAGTGGCAAAGTTGTCAGTGGCCTGCTTGTACAAATCTATTGATTGGCGGGCAATCTCTTTACGATCATAATTGGCAAGGACGTACTCGCGGGCAAAGCGACCGAAACTCTTGCGCTTATCGTCATTTTGCAAGAGATCCAGAAGCGCTGCCGCCAGTGCATCTGCATCAGCTGGTGGCACAATTAGTCCGGAGTGTTGATCGACAATGTACTCTTTCATGCCGCCTGCTGAAGAGCCTATGACCGGTATGCCTGTGGAGAGCGCCTCAATGCAGGTAAATGGGGCGTTGTCGTATAAGGACGGCAATACGCAGATATCGGCCGAGCGGAAGTAGGCAGGCATTTCGGAGTTGGGAACTCCCGGAATGAAAGTGACTTTGTCTTCGCAACCAGATCCCTTCAATGATCTGCGTAGATCGGACAGCACCGATTTCCCGCCTGTTGCTGTGTTGGTATCGCGCCCAATTAAGACAAAGCGCACCGATGGGAAGGCTTGTACTACTTTGGGAATTGCCTCTATGAGGTAATAAACTCCTTTTCGTGCTTCCAGTCGGCCTGCAAAGACTACTGTCAAGGACTCATTGCTATCTAACGCTTTTGGACCATCCGGGCAGAATCTATTTGTATTTACAGGATCACGAACAATGGGCATCTGGCTTGACGGATAGTTCATATCGCGGCAGACATAATCAGCAAGATCTTCACTCGGAGAGCTCACCACATCTGCTGTTAGCATCGTGAGTCGTTCGAGCATAGCTATGAACTGGTGATCAAAAGTGTCAGTAATGTTATGTAACTTTTCGTCGATGAATTTGAAGTGTGGCGTGTAGAGCCTTACAACCAATGGTGCTGCTTTGCTCAGCGCGACAAACAATCCCTCAGCAAACATCTCAGGAGTTTCAACCACATCAAACGGCGTCACATTGTTGATGGTCACAAATTTCTGCCACAGCGCCATTATCTGTTTGAGGATATTGTGGCTGTATGGCATTGCAGTCAGCAGTCGTTGTCTGTCTTCAAGCAGTCCGGTCCAGGACACTCGATGGACGAGGATGCCTGCATACTCCACCACTTTGTCAGTGTTGTCGGCAGCGAGCGCAATGACTTCCACCTCGTGCCCAATCTCTTGCAGACCGAGAGCTAAGTCATGCACAAAAGTGGCTATACCGCCCCAGCCTGTGTCCGGAGGAAACTCACGCGATATAAGACAGATTCTCATGTCACCTATTCTATTTGTTTACATTAGTGTCTATTTGAAAAACGATTAAGCTTGACTGAAAACCAGGTGCAATTAAAGCTTCCTTGATAACTGGCTGTTAATGACCTCGTATATACAAGTAAGGCAAAATCTCATGGCGGTTGTCCCCGGTTGGGAGCTGACCGCATGTCCCAATCTGGAATGATTATGCCAATTTGCAAAGATACGGAAGGAAACCAGCTAAGTGTTGCAGTCACAAGATATGCCCCAGTGTTGCTTTCTGCCGGGGTGGCACTGCTTGTCTCCCTCTGGTATCAGTTTGGCTGCCAGGAGGTTCGCAACACTTTTTTTAGCGATTCGCGGCATTATCTCGAGACATGCCGCCAGCTTGTCTCCCTGGTGCATCGGACTCCGGGGGTGGCTGCTGTGGCAGGGAGCAGTTTTTCTGACTATCTAATGCTGGATGGTCCCATCTTGCCTCTCTTGCCATCACTTTGTTTTGCTGCACTTGGCAAGATTCCTACCCAGACAGATTGGCAACCGTTCGTATTCATCGGGTGTTTGCTGCACGCTGCCAGTGCTGCTTTGGTGTGCGCATTGATGTGGCGGTTGTCGTTGAGTCGGCTCTGGGCGTTGGTCGCTGGGCTTGTCTGGGCTACTTACCCGCCAGCCATTATCGTATCCGGTCGATTTCTTACTGAAATGCCGGCAGTCTTTTACCTGCTTGCTATGACCTGGTCTGCAAGCCGATTGATGGAGCAAGTTGCTGCTCAGTCGCAGGCTGGATGGCTTAATGCTTGTGAGCTCGGTGTTTGGAACGGCATTGTGCTGCTTCTCAAGCCTGTACTCTCACCTGCCTGGCTTGCGGTCGACGCGGTAGCTCTAGCATTTAGCCGGGGATGGAAAGTGCGCCTGGTTGTGTTAACTGCAGTGATAGCCGGGTTAGCGCTGGTAGTGGTGCCATGGATGATTTCAACCAAGGTGATGACTGGTACTGTGTACGTCACTCCACAAAGAGACCCTCTCTATAACATGGCTAAAGGCTGTGACGTTGAAACTGATGGCTGGGGAGCAGAACCTACCCCTGCTTTAACAGACATTTACTGTAGTGTGCCTGGCCCGCTGCCAGTCCTGCTCTCGGCCTGTCAGAGCCATCCGGCAGAGGCTATCAGTTTGATGTTGCGAAAGCCGGCGCGCCTGTGGATGTTGCCCTGGAATGATTTCAGAGAGAAACTGTTTGGTCTGCCGGCCCCTGTTCAAGCATGGTGGCATGCTGCTCTGCTTGTCCTGGCTATTCCTGGGCTCATCGCTGTATTGTCTGGACTGCCGGGCCGATTGTTGCCGGCAGCTTCCTGGAGAGCCGGTAGCCTTGTAGGTTATGCCAGCATTTTAATTATCCTTTCGCACCTGGCATATGTTCCTTTCGAGGCTATTAACCGCTATGGATTTACATCTATGCCGTTTGTGGTCCTTCTTGGTTGTTTTGGCCTTTTTGCTACGACACGATTGCCGGCTTTGTGGCGCCCGACTCTGGCTTTGTTTGCATTGGGTGTGATTTTGACAGCTATGTGGAAGTATCCCTGCATAGGGCAGTGGGTCTCTTTTGCAGGCGGTTTTCGTGCCGGACTGCTTTGGCGGTGGGGTTGCGAGTGTTTGCTGATTCTTTTTTCTCTCTTTCCTGCCTTCGGTTGTGTGCGCAGCACTGCCACTGTCAAGAGTTCGGCAATTGTTGCCCGTCTTGCTGTCTGTTGCCTGGCTTTTCTCCTGTTGGCTGGTAGTGCAGCCTTTTGTTGGGATGGACGACAGGAAAGAGTCTGGTCGTGCAAGCTACAACCAGGTGATGCAGCTGTTCGCAGTATTGACCTGCCTGCCTCCCGTTTCGCTGCAGGGAATAGGCCTGAAGCTGCTGCTGTGCTCATTGATGGTGATGAAGGATGCAGCGTTGCGAAAGTGAGTGTAAATGGTCATCTGTTAACAGATGAGCCTTGCTTGTTGCTCAGTCGCAGACCGAGCCGTTATTTCTCTTTCGACTTTATGCGCACTATAGCCGGACGGTTTGGGAAGTCGTTCAGTGAGATGAGTCAATGGCGTCTAGTGCCAGTACCGCTATCCTGGGTTAATCTTTCAGGACCAAATCAGATTAGTCTGGTGGCAAGCGGTGATACACCGGTCACTCTTTATGGCGATTATGCCGATAGCTGGGCACCGTGCAGTCGTATTCCTTCCTTTGATTACTTTAGTGCAGGTATGCTCCTGAACAGTCTTGAAGGTTTTGAGGGACGCCTGGTCAATCCGCAGGCAGTACCGTTTGTAAAACAGTCGTGCTGGCTAGAGCACCAAGGCAGGCGTGACAACACCGATCTCTCTGCCGATGCTGGGCAGCAGACTGGGCGATACCGCCTTTTCTTAATGCTTGGCTATCCTTCTTGTGCTGGCAAGAGTGCGACTACTGGTGGTGCGGCTCACGAAAGTACACCGCAAGTGGTAAAGCATCGGTTAGTGCCGCATGATTTTGATCTGTTGATTGCTCATTCTCTGATGCCGGGAGCCGATTTGCGCATAAATAAAGCCATACTCAAGCAAGTTTCCCGCTTGGACTGTCAGGTTGCTGTACCAGAAAGTGTTTTGTACTCACCATATCTGCGCATAAAAGTTAGCGGTTTTGTGCGAGCTGCTGGAAAGCCGTGTCTGGTATCAATTTTGCCGGTACTCACAGGTGCCGGTCAAAGCGACTTTCAGACGGTGCTTCCAGCAACGCCGCCGTTCCTCAAGGCAGGCGTTAACTGGAGTCGATTTGAAATCAGAGATGATGTGCCGTCTGTCGCAGTGCCAGTGCGGCTGAAGTCGCTGGCTCTCGCTTTGTTCCCCGGACGGTGGGAGGATGTGCGCGAGTACGGATGTGATCGTCATTGTGGCGATGCGTGCTTTAAGAACTTGCAAGTTAGCTTTGAGCCGTTGTCTGCATTGCGCACTGACAGTGTGTCGATATCGATTTATTAGCTCCTGCAGTTGCAGTGTGTCAGCATATGCTTGCCAGATTGATTGCATATTGTCGCTGGCGGCACGTCAACTAGAAACGTGTGCCGTATCTCAGGTTAAGTAGCTTGTTCCAACGCCACTGAGGAGTGCCAGTGCTGGTGTAAGTGAAGATGTTCTTAAATCGAGCTCGAATAAAGAAAATAGCTGTATGTTAGGTTCCAAAGAGACGCAACCGTAAAAGGCATTAAGGGGAATTAAACTATATTATGTCTCAACTGAAAGATGCACGGGTGTTGATTACCGGTGGTGCCGGTCTGGTGGGATCGCACATTGCTGATCAACTCGTGGCAGAGCAAGTCTCTGAAATTATAGTGCTCGACAACTTTATGCGTGGCACTAGAGACAATTTGAGCGGGCCGTTTCCCGGCGGGATGCTGAAGATTGTTGAGGGCGATATCAGAGATACGGCGCTGCTGAAGCAGGTCATGAGTGGTGTTGATGTTGTCTTCCATCAGGCAGCCATTCGCATTACGCAGTGTGCTGAAGATCCAAGGTTGGCGCTTGAGATTATGAGCACAGGGACCTTTAATGTATTGGAAGCGTGTGTTGCAGCCAAAGTTAAGCGGGTGATAGCTGCTTCTTCCGCATCCGTGTATGGAATGGCTGACTCGTTTCCGACAAATGAAGATCATCATCCATACAATAATCGCACCATATATGGTGCTGCCAAAACGTTTAATGAGGGACTTCTCCGCAGCTTTAACGAGATGTATGGGCTTGATTACGTGGCGCTGCGTTACTTTAATATTTTTGGTCCGCGCATGGATACAGCCGGAGTGTATACAGAGGTGCTGATTCGTTGGATGGAGCGGATTGTGCAAGGGCAGCCACTGCTAATTTTTGGCGACGGAAGCCAGACAATGGATTTCGTTTATATCGAAGACATCGCTCGGGCTAACATCCTCGCTGCTAAGTCCAACGTGAGCGATCAGATTTTCAACATTGCCAGCGAGCGAGAAACAAGCCTGCTAGAGCTTGCCCAGGCATTACTCAAAGTAATGAAATCCGATTTGGAAATTGAACACAAGCCGGAAAGAAAAGTAAATGCAGTGCGGCGGCGCTTGGCTGACGGGCGGCGTGCCAGGGAGATGATTGGCTTCCGTGCTCAGATTTCGCTTGAGGAAGGTCTGGAACGTCTGGTTGCCTGGTGGCTTCCGCAAAGAGAGAAAAACGTGCAGGTTGTTACATAGTGCTATTCCGGGTCCGGTTTGAAGAGCAGCTTGGGTCTTAACTGTTGAGCTTGTCCAAAACATGGAAGTTGGAGAGTGCGTTGAGCAGCTTGTCCTGGTGGCGCGTCTGGCTTGGCTACACATTGATATTCCTTGCGGTGTTCTGGCCCGTAGTAACTAATGTATATGGTCATTCAGATGAGTTCGTATACATAAATGCAGGCGGAAATCCTGCCATATTCAACAGCCTATGGATTGCTCACCTGGTTATGGGCAGGCCAACTGTCGGGTTGTTGCACGGATTGTTTTTCAGCAATGCTCATTGCATAGCTGATCTGGCTGGCATGAGGGCGGCGGGCATTGTTTTTCTGGCATGCTTGGCTATGCTCCTCTACCGCGCACTAATAAACAATGGTTGGAGGGTGGTTACAGCCTTTTGTTTGCCAGTGATTATGCTTTGTATGCCGCCCTGGCAGGTCTATATCTCCATGGCAATGGTCAGCCTATGCCCGCTGGCGTGTGTGGCATCAACGCTTGCTGTCCTATTGTCCGATCGAATTGCCAATCAACAGGGTGCGACGAGAAGAGTTGTTCTGCTTTTGCTAGCCGCTTGCCTGCAGTTGATAGCAACCACTATTCATCAATCCGCTGCTATGTTCTTTTGGGTTGTTGTAGCTATCAACTCTTTTGGAGTTAAGAACAGTTTGTCTTCGTTGCGAGCTCGTTGTCTTCGCTATGTTGGTGTTTTCACGTTAGCAACCATTTTAGCCCTGGGAGTGTGGTGGTTGGGCAAGCAGTCTAGCCCGTCGGGTTTGTCGCCTGAACGCCAGCATCTTACTCACCATGTCTGGCAGAAGATTGTTTGGTTTTTCCACAATCCAATGCTGGATGCCCTCAACCTGGACCATCTCTTTCCGTCGTACAGACTTGCAATTGGCATCGGCGTGTTTATTGCCGTCGGTATCTGCATTTATCTAAGGGGAAACTTGAAGGAGAGATTGTTTCAGGTTGCTCTTGCTGCAATTCTTATCCCACTTTCATATCTCCCGAATCTGGTAATAGCAGAAAATTGGAGTGCGTACAGGACACAGTCGGGACTCTCTGCTCTTATCGTTTTCTATTTATTCATATGGCTCTATTGAAATTTAGGTGGGTGAACTTTGTATATACGGGTTGATTTTTGAGAAATCCAGCTTGCCGAGTCGAAGAAAGATCACTACTCGAATGGTAGAGAAGCGGACATAACCGCGCGCACTTCGTTTGGCAGCC
>CAILLX010000080.1 GCA_903835185.1 uncultured bacterium
CCAACGGTTCCGCCCAGTCGGCAACAGCTAAAGCTGTATGCCTCCGTGGCGGTCTCAATTAAATGTCAACGGGTAATTACAGATTGGACTAACCCTTTGACACAAAACTATTGACAGATCCTCACTCAGGACTGCACAAGCTGCACATTGTTGCCTCCATGCATGAGCGCAAAGCGAAGATGGCTTCTCTGGCAGATGCTTTCCTGGCTCTGCCTGGTGGCTTCGGCACTTTAGAAGAGATGTTTGAGATTATCACCTGGTCTCAATTAGGCATTCATCACAAACCATTCGGACTGCTTAACACTGCCGGCTACTATGATTCTTTGCTACACATGTGCGACCATTCTGTTGCCGAAGGTTTTGTAGCGCCGGAAGATAGATTGCGCATAATTGCACACAGCGACGCTAAAGATCTTATCGAGCACCTGCTTACTGTGGAAGTTCCCACAGCCAGGAAGTGGTTAGGCCCGTCCCAGACATAGAATTACAGCAGGCTCAATATTCAGCCTGCTGTAATTTACTATTCTCAAACTACGCCGTCACTGCTTTTCAGACAGGGCGTCTCTGTTCCGGCAAAGTACTCTTGTGGAGCCTTGCTTGATTAGGCGTGTGAATGCTTGGACTGTTCTTTACGCTCGGCCTGCACTTCTGCCATCAGGTCGCCAGCTTCTTCTTTAGCTTCAGCAACCATCTCTTTGATACGATCTGTCGCCATGAGACCGGTTTTGATAACGGACTTTGAGGCGCAGCGAGCAACCTTACGCCCACCTGGCATGGCAAACAAAAGAAGGGCAGCTAATCCCCACCGTCCAGCCAACACCTCAAAAATCTCCTCAAACATTGCAGACCTCCTCTATGATTTATCGTTACGTAACCAATTATCTATCTATCTATTGCTGGAAGCTTGCTTCTGCTCGCTCCATTGCCTTTCGCCAAATATCCTTAATACCTTTACGACTGTCGTCAGCAACAGCAGTCTCCAGCAGGGTTTGAGACATTAGGCAGCGCCAAAGCTGCTAGTGCCGCTAAACCCACGTAACGAAGCCTTCCTTCAGCCAATAGCAACTCTAGTATTTCGTCCATTTCTCGTCCATGCCAACTTCACTACATTCGTTATACGTAAGAACCATCTGCCATTGTCCGATGCTCGCCAGTAACATTCAAGTGTTTAATGCTCCTTTTGCCTCTTTTGGTTGCGTTTTAATCTCTTCTGCTCCTTGGGATCAACTGATAGGAGTTGAATGCTGTGCTTTACGTAAGGCAGGACGAATACCGTTGAGGCAAGCCACTACAGCCGAACCGTTGCTAATGAGAGTTGATATGACAGGATTGAGCAATCCAAAAGCAGCTCCAAAGTAAGCAAAACCGTTGGTGCCCATTGTAATGAGAGTGTTCTGTTTGATAAGGCTCATCGCTTCACGGGAAGCATCAATTGCTTGCACCAGCTTGCGCAGGTCTTCGGTCATCAGCACCACTCCCGCTATCTCGCGTGAGATCTCAGCCCCGCTGCAGATGGAGATGCCAATATCAGCATGCGATAGTGCTGGCGAGTCGTTAATACCATCACCCACGACAGCAACAATACGACCTTCCGCTTGATATTCTTTGACAATTGCCGTTTTGTCTTCAGGCAGCATATTAGCGTGGTAGCCAGTTAAACCAAGCTTTGCTGAAACACGCTCAGCAATCTCTGGACTGTCACCTGTGAGCATCACCAGTTTGTCTATACCACGCTTGCGTAAAGCCTGCATAACCTCGAAGCTCTCAGAACGCACTTTGTCACGATAAGGCAGTGTAGCTGTGTGACAGCCATCCACTGAAAGATAAAGTAAGGAATTGCCCTGACTGAAATGGTGCTCTTGCTCTGCTGCCGACAGGCAGGAGCGCACTCCCAACTCTGACATAAAGCGATCCGAACCGAGATGAACTGTATAGCCGTTGACTCTGGCTTCCAACCCACGACCTACTCTAAACTCCAGCGACTCTCGCTCAGGCACTACAAGCTCGAGCGCCTCTGCCTTGCGGCAGACAGCTAACGACACCGGGTGGGTCTGCCTGAGCGCAGCAGCAGCTGCCAGTGCCAGCGCTTCATTTGCGGCAAAGCCATTGTGGAGAATCACATTATCAATTTCAGGTACACCATGCGTGAGAGTGCCTGTCTTGTCAAAAATAATTGCTGAAACTTGAGAAAGCTTCTCCAGATAGGCACCACCTTTAATAAGTATGCCGTTCTTGGCACAAGCCGCCATGGAAGACAAGACAGTTGTTGGTGCAGAAACACGAATACCGGTACCAAAATCAACAGTAACTACAGCTGCAAAACGGTTAATGTTGCGCACTGCCAGTGAAGCCAAGGTGGCTCCTGCAAGAGAGGGCGGCACCAGTCCATCGGCAATGCGCTCGGCGTAGTTCTGTGCCCGCGTTTCATGCACTGGAGCTGACTCGACCAGCTGGACAATTCTTGCAGCTTTAGTATCAGCACCAACTCCGGTGGCACACAGGTAGATACGCCCTTCTGTTACGCTTGTACCAGCAAACACTTTATCTCCTGGCGCTTTGAGAATCGGAACTGACTCGCCTGTGAGCACCTGTTGATCCACTGTTGCCGAATCACTTGTAACTTCACCGTCTACCGGAATACGCGATCCGGTGTAAACAATCACTGTATCGCCAACAACTATTTCAGTGGCCGGAATCTGCACTTTTTTGTCATCACGCACCACCCAGGCCAACATCTTTTCGTACTCGAGGAGATCATCGATTGCTTTGCGCGAGCGTGCTTTAGTGAGATCTCTTATGTAGTCAGCAAGGACAATTAGCCAGACAATGATTGCTGCATTACGAACATCACCGGTGGCGATGGCAGCGATAACCGAGAGGGCGTCCAGGAAGTCGATATTCAACCGGCGTTGCTTGGTTAGAGTGTTCCAGGCGCGCTGAAAGACCGGAATTGAGATAAATCCAATCAGTGGGTAAGCCAGCCATGAGATGACAGGTATATTGAGCACACTGAGCACTGCTGCCACAGTTGCAATGTAAAGTGGCATCTTGGAACTGTCATCGCCGCCAGGAGCGGCAGGCACAATCTGGGTTGGCTCGGAAGCTCGGAGCAAAATCTCATCTAGCGAGAGTGTAGAGATAGCAAAGAGTAGCTCTTCTGCTCGCATCTCGTTCTGGTCAAAAGAGACGACCATACTGCCGATAGCAACAGTAACACGGACTGACAGTACTCCTTTTAACCCAGCGACGCATCTTTCCAGACCGAGCGCAAATGTGTCATCATCGGCAATGCGCTTTATCTTTACGCGCATTCGTCCCGGCAAGACATGAACCAGCTTGGTATCATATTCTTCGCTACGGCCAAGAACCGGCATCACAATTGGTGTACTTGGGTGCACCGCCACAACTACTGCTTCTGCGATACCCTCAGGTAGAGGTATCTCTCGCAAGACTTTGCACAGTTCCTCCTCACTGAAGCTTGAGCAATCATGAGAAATTACCGCAGTAGCAGCCCATCTGTTCAAAGAGACTAGTAAGACACCGGTGCAGGAGGAGACTGTTTCAGAAAATCTGACAGCAAAAGCAGACGAGGATCGCAGCTCTTCACAAGATACACGCAGTCGCCCTGGCAGAGAATGCAAAACTGTAAATTCAAGCTGCTTAGTCGCTGGCTCGACATGTGCGGCAACATCCAGCCAGTAGGACTGACATTCAGGTTCTATTACCATAGGCAGCTGCACAGGAAACTCCCCTTGATTTTTATATATCCTTTTGGATGCTGATGGTCTCTTCTTGGAACCTGTGCGAGTAGTAGAGCGGGATTTCTTGCTTGGGGTTCGAGCTTGTCCCTTTTGTCGTTGATTTAGTTGGTGACCCCCTGACCAAGCGGATTAAGCCTGGGTAGGTTTGATCTTGCAAAGGTACAAATCTGTGACAAGGAGGTCACCATGAGTAAATCATCGTCTGGATCTAAGAG
>CAILLX010000081.1 GCA_903835185.1 uncultured bacterium
CCAGGCTGCCAAACGAAGTGCGCGCGGTTATGTCCGCTTCTCTACCATTCGAGTAGTGATCTTTCTTCGACTCGGCAAGCTGGATTTCTCAAAAATCAACCCGTATATACAAAGTTCACCCACCTAAATTTCAATAGAGCCTTATTACTGGGAGTGTTAATAGCTTACCGATTAAGCCCTGAGCAACAAGATCATCTGACTTGGTAATTCCACAACCGAGAACACCATTTTGTAATCCAATCTGCTCGCCCAAGCATACGCTTGGAGTAGGCGTCGTATTGCCAGAGCTGTTGCCATTGTCATTGCCATGTCTCATCTCCGCTGCTAACGCCCTGTGTTGAATCTTTTCCAAAGTGATACTTTCCATCTGCCTCACCCTCGAGTTATACAGCCATCGCATTCGCAGTCGATCCAAGCAGAAGCTTGAGCGTATACCGATCGTTCATCTCGGCAAGCCGTCCTTCTTTTCTGGTTGTCCGTTGACCGATGAGTTTGACCTCATCTGCAAATGCTGCAACTGGCATAAATCGGTGGCAGATTTCGGCTTCGTATGTTGGCACTACCTGGGTAAACCAATGACATCTGGCTCTGTATTCTTCTGTCCTCCTCTTGCGGCTCAGTACCCTCAGCTGCATCAGGGTCTTAGAATAGTCAACCTTCTCTCCAACTGCCTGTTTGCGAGCCATCATCTTGCTCAAGTGAGACAGGTCCAGACTGGGCAGCCGGCTAGCTAACACTTCTACGAAGAACCTTTCGATATTTGCGAAGCTCGGGCTCTGCGTAATTCCTGCTGTTAAAACTGCATCCATCTTCCCTTAACCCCCAAAACCATCCGTCCCCTTGAATCCCCTTTTGGTCCCGCCGCCTGTTTTGCCAATCTTGCCGGTGGGGCCCTCCCACTTACAATCCTATGGGAACAGCGTTAAGCGATGGTGACAAGAAGGTGCCCTGAGAGTGTCGCCAGCGTGAAACACCCGCGACACAAAGATGCACCGACCATGACTCGTGCATGAACTGAGCGTGTCATGATTACCGACTGCTGCTCTAACCTTAATCCAGCTGCTGCCCTGACAGAATTTTCTCTATGTCATCTGCTAGAGTTATTGCATCGAATGGTTTAGATATCACGCTAGCAATACCCAGTTTTAATAAATCAGACAAATCTTGTGGCTGAGCCTTAGCAGTTAGGAATATAACTGGAATGCCAGCAGCCTCTGGTAGCTCGTTTAGTTTGCCCCAGGTGGCAATCCCGTCAATTCCCGGCATCATCATGTCCAGTAGAATCAAATCAGGTTTTGTCTGCCCCGCCTTAGCCAAAATTGCCAGAGCTTCTTCGCCGGAGCTAGCAGTGCTAACGTTCCAGACGTCTTCAAGACTCACTTGAACTATTATCTGAATATTCGTATCATCATCGACTAGCAGAACATTCCTTAATCCCACCTGTCAACCGCTCCTTAAAGCTACATGGGAAGATCGTACCGCAGAAACGTTCAAGAAACCTCACTCTCTGCAGGACACAATTGAGCTCCGCTTACTGTCAACGCATCTCAACGTTGAGTTGTTAGCAGGAGCCAATTGTGGGGGGCAGAAAAACCTGTATGTTTCTATTGGATGAGTTGTACCGAACCAATCGAGAAATTGGCTAAAGCGGCAGGCTGTTGAGAGGCGCTTGGCATGTCGGTACCTTTTGCAGTACACTTTTGCAAAGTTCCGCTTATCTTTAGCACCTGCCCGGAATTGCCATTGGCACTTGCAAAAGAAAAGCTATTGATTGTGAAGCCAACAAATCCAATCACTGCCTGACTTTGATTAAACGGCGGAGAGCTATTGATAACCGGCAATGTGAGTAGTTTGCCAGTTAATCCTTGCGCAACAACGTCATCAGACTTTGTTATGCCACATCCAAGCACTCCATTTTGCAATCCTATCTGTTCGCCCACCCAGACACATGGTGTAGTCGTGGCACTGCTAGAAGGATCGCCACAGGAACTGCCCGATGAATTGCCGTTGCCATTGCCATTGCCATTGCCATTGCCATTGCCATTGCCACAACCGTTGCCGTTGCCAGAGTCACTGCTGCTGCCTTTGCTCACACCTTGTGTATTATCGTTTTCAGCAACATAATTCAGCATGCTTCTAATCAAATCAGCGTTAGGATTACTTGATGACAATGATGTCCAGGCTGCATTGTCAGATTTCTGCGAATTGATATATATATTGAGCGAGTCACCCGGCTTCTTAAGGCTGAGAGGCACGCCATCGTCTCCGGGAACAGACCAGGATACTACCAATGGTGCAGGCTCGCCCTGATAGACTCGTTGCAATAATGAGCTACGCCCGGCACTCGAGTGAACAGTAAGAGTATCGCTCTTGCGTCCAAAAATCGGGGCAAAAAGGTGATTAATTTTCATAGCTGCTGTCACCTGAACTTCGCCGGTAGTGCCAAAACCTGGAGGCGTCACAATGACACTAACGCTTGTACCGGCTGAAGTGCTGGACACGCTGCGACCATCTGCCTTATTAAGTCCTGCTACCTGGAGTGCATGATATTCTGCATCGCTAGGATTAGTATAGAGGTCGAGCGCACCAGCCAAAGCTGCTGCATCGGCTGCATTCTGCAGTTGCGTGTAAACCGTGCGCATGTGATATGGATCTATGGCTATCGTGCCTATTGCAGTCCCTGCTAATAGCAAAGAAGAGAAAAGAACCGCCGCCATGCTACCGTGCTCGTCTCGGACACCTCTGTCGTGTCGACCACCAATTCTTCGCGACATTATGCTCTACCTCCTTTGCTTTATTATTCGAGACGACAAGTTGACGATGCAACTACTTGATATTTAGATCCAAGATGTAACGGGTCTGGATTTGGGAAAGCTGGTAAACCGTACTGATTACTCAGATACCGTACCTGTACGCTTACAGTAGCCGGGTCAGTAGTAGTTTGAAAAACTGGAGTGTCAAACTGTTGAGAATTTTTCAACACATTATTGATTCTGATACTGTCAAACACCATGCTGTTTTGCAAACTCCGGCTGGTGGCAACAAGCGGATTTACACCGTAAGCTATGGCTAAGTCACGGGCTGCCTGACGTGAAGCCTCTGAGAGAGTGCTTTCTAACATGAAAGCATAACTGACTTCTAATATGACAAATATGAGTGTTACCACAAGAGGAAGCATTATGCTAAGCGAAGCTGCCGTCTCAGCCATGCCAAAACCTCTTTGATCTCGCTTGCGATTTTTTGACTGTGAAGTCATCCAGGTCTTCATCTGCAATTTCCTCAATCTATACAGCCATGGCCTCGCCATTTCGGCCGAGCAGGAGCTTTAAGGTGTAACGATCATTCATGTCTGCAAATCGCTCTGACCAGCGACAATTAGATTTGGTTCTTGGCGACAGTTAGGTTGGATACCCCACAAATCGCTGAGGGCTGCACGAAACCCCCAGGCAGTATCGCGAGGACCACGAAAGGCTCCGCGATGGTAATACTATGAATATAGTCG
>CAILLX010000082.1 GCA_903835185.1 uncultured bacterium
CTTTTTTGGCAGCTGCCCTTTTAGGAGCAGCTTTGCGAGCGACAGTCTTTTTCACAGCTTTTTTAGGAGCAGCTTTGCGCTTGGCAGTTACCTTCTTGGCAGCAGCTTTTTTAGGAGCGCGCTTTGTCGTTGCTTTTTTGGCAGCAGCTTTTTTGGCAGCAGCTTTTTTAGGAGCAGCTTTCTTAGCAGTTACTTTCTTAGCAGTTGCTTTCTTCTTTGTTCCAGCTGCCTTGCGGGTTGTCTTCTTGGCTGCCTTCTTCGGTTCGGTAGCTGCTGTGCCAACTACTTCTTCTTCACCGGCCGGGGCTGGCGAAACCTTCGATCGTTTGACAGTAGCTTTTGCACGTTTTTTCAGGGCCATTTTATTTCCTCCAGTAAGTTGGGTCACACAGGAATCAAACTTAAACAAGTTGAGTAGCAGCGAGCCACCTTGCTCAATCTTCTTTAACTGAATCTGTGCCACCATTTCTAGGGAGAGTTTTTTTGAGTTACTCTCATCAAATACACCACACGAAACATACGATACTTGTAAACGGAATAAATTGCAATAGATCCCCTTGCCCAGATCCATTTCGCGCTTTTTGTCAAAGCAGGTTGTGTCTGATACTTGATGCTTGAAAGTGGCGTGGCAGGCTGTGTGTAGAGGTTACTGTTGCATGGTGCTGTGTGTAGATCTTTTCTTTTCAATTTGTCTTCGGTTCGAAACTTTCATTCAAAGTTCTGCGCGGTCCTAGTGTATATATCCGATCCGATCTGACAGGGTTTGAGAAAACTGACTTGTGATGCTGCCTCGGCTTGATTAGAGGAGCAGGTGTTAAAAGCGGGTAGCTCCAGCAAATCCAAAAGCAGATCTGAATGACTCGTTTTGAATCTCTTTCAATTCCCGGAAGTCAATGACGTCATGATCGATCAGTCTCTCGTACTCGCCCGGCAAGGTGCAAGGAGCAGGGTTGCGTCCCGGGTTGTCTGTGCAAACAGCAATGGCAACTCCAGCTTCGCGGCACCTGGCAAACACTGGACGTAATTCGGAGATATCTGTAAGTACTCCAGTCTGGCGGTAGCTTGTTGGACAAACTTCGAGTGTGATCTGCCGTTTTGCCAGCTCCTTCAACCATTCTGGTCTGAGGAGCGGAATGTGTATGCCGTGACCGATCCGGTCGAGGACAGGAAAGAATTCGGGGTGAACATTTGTGATGCCGGTTTCCCCAAGATGAGCTGTTGTCTTCAACCCGGCTGCTCTGGCCTTAGCAAAAAGTTTGAGCCAGACCGGAAAGCTATCTGGGTTGATTTCAGGTCCTGCTATGTCTATGCCGACGACCGGACCAAGACTTTCCATTGCTACTCTCAAAATCGCTTCGTTGATATTTCTGGGCAAGCGACGATCGAGGCAGATGATCTGTTTGACTGTAATCGGATAGTCGGCCGGCCGAAGATTGGCTGTGATGACCTCGACTATTTTTTCCATCTCTTCTATGCGTTGTGAGACAGGCAGTTTGCGAGCTGTACGCAGGTACGGATTGTACCTGAGCTCAAGATACTGCAAATTCTCAAATGTGTATGCACCGCGACAGAGACGCACAATGAAATAAGGAAGGTGCTCGAGACTTTGCAGCTCCTCAACCAGTGTATGGATTTTTACAAATTCCTCCAGAGTTCGACATGGTCTGGTGAACCAGCTGTAGAAGCCTTCGTAATCTGGGAAGTAGTTGAGAACAGGATGATCTTGCTTCTGCAGAAACTTGTAGACAATCCGAGGGTGAATCGCTCCGCCAAGATGCCGATGTAGATCTGCGTATAAGGCCATGTCGGTTCCCTTCTTATTGTCTCTTGTGGATACGACAAACGAGGACAGCTTAATCAGGATGCGTGTCCTGGTCCGATCCTATTACCTGAGTTATGGTGTACAGCCATTTTAAATCGTGTCTCTCTCTTGTACCCAATTAGTCGTCTCACTTCCTGCTGTACTTGTACCCAGTAAATTACAATTATTCAGCGAGCGTCTCCGGAGTCCTATGGCAAGCGCTTTAGTTCATTATTATCGTGGACTGTTGGAATTCATTTGCCTGAAATCTAATTGGCAAGTGAGAGGAAGGTGATTTGCCTATAATAAGGAAGCTGCTTGGCAACTGCAAGCAGGGCAAGTTCGTTATTTGCTCCTGGAGCATTGTTCCTATCTGCACCACAGTTGTCCACAATCCTCATGTTCAGCCGATACAGAGGGACAACAAAGACAGCCGCTATCTGGTGATAGCGGCTTCTAATTAATCTAGTGCCCAGGGTGGGCTTTACTGCACCGGTAGGGACCTACCAGCGCTTGCCGCCGCCACCGCTACCGCCCTTTTCTTTAGGCTTGGAAGGGTTAACTTTTAACTGTCTGTCCTCGACAGTTTGTCCATTCAACAAGCGAACAGCATTTTCTGCTTCCGCTTGAGAAGACATCTCAACAAATGCAAATCCACGCTTGCGCCCGGTCTCTCTATCTGTGGGGATGGAGACTGAGACTACCTGCCCGGCTTGCGAGAAAAGTGTCTCCAGATCAGATTCTGTCAACTTGAAGCTCAGGTTGCCAACAAACAATTTTGTATTCATCTATCAATACACCCATAGGACTAACAACCCGTTTGCCGTTCGAACCAGCCTAAGACTTCAAGCGAGCAAGAAAAGGCTAAACGTCAATGATTAGATTACCATATAAATTGACAGAGAAGCATTGGTGGCGCTGACATGCAGCGGCTTGCTGAACTGCTTGCCGTCGTGAGCAATCTGCCAGTACAGGTAGTGGCACAAATGATATCGCTATAACCATGTTGAGTTGTTCTGGCAGCGCTGAATGCCTTCTCCATTCCTGCACAGCTTGTACATGTCACCGGCTTGATCCCACAGCTTTGCAGCTTCGAAGCATTCGCCTGCTTTTTGCCATTGTCTCAACAACTTGAAACACTTTGCTGCTTTCTCCAGCTGACTGTCAACTTGATACAACTCGCCTGCCAGAGCCAGTTTGTGATCCTTCTCAAAGCAAGCGGCCGCCTTACCCGGCATCATCGCTTGTTTGTAGCGATATCCAGCCAGTGCTACCAGCCCTATATGCTCATAGATGGCTGCTGCTAAATCTGGTCTCTCTTTACTTTCGGCCCAGACAGCCAGATCCAACCTCGGGTCGTTCTGCTTTTCAGCCGAAGAAGCATTTAGCTGTCTTCCGCTACGCAAAAGCTCGAGAGCTGGGATGACTTGATTGGCAAGGAGATAAGTGCGGGCGGCTTCCACAGTCCGTCCCAGTTTGGCAAGCGCTCTTGCTGCAGCTGGCAGATTTCCGGCGCGAAGATAATAGTTGGCAGCTTCCTGCCATTGATCGGTTTTTTCCAAACAGTAGGCCGCCTCGTTGAAGGCCGAACCTTGCAAATAATAATTTGCAGCTAACTGTAAGTTGCCGAGCTTTTCACAAGCCAGACCGAGGCGCTCCCACAGCTCAAGTTGTAGTAAGAGCGGCTGGGCTGCTCCCCAGTCACCGGCACGCTCAAAACTCTCTGCTGCTTCTTTTGTCAGTCCAAGCTTGAGATAAAGTTCAGCTGCTTTTGGCCAGTTATTCATGCGTTCATAAGCTGCCACAGCTTTGGTGAGATTGCCTGATCTTTCTGCACAGTTAGCCAGCTCTTTCAACCGTCCGGCTTTAGCATAAAGAGCACACGCCTTCTCAAGCAGGCAGCCCTTCTCGTAACACTCAGCTGCCTGCGACCAGCGATTGAGCGACTCGAAAAGTCGTGCTGCCTTTATCTGTTGATTAGCCGCTAGATAACATCTGGCCGCATCCAGTTTGTCCTTTATCTTTAAGTACATTTCGGCTGCTTGTTCAAGGTCATCGCATCTTTGATAGCTTTCGGCAGCTTTTAGCCACAGCGCTTTTAACTTGTAAGAATCGGCTGCTTCCTGCCAATGCCCTGCCTTGGCATAACAGGCTGCAGCTTCAGCGGCATCGCCGCAGCGGGAATAATTTGTTCCAGCTGCCAGCCAACACTGTGCCTTGGCAAACAGGTCAGCTGCTCGCTTTGGCTCTTCAGCTAGCTCCCAGCAGCGTGCCGCGCAGTCAAGTAGTTGAATTTCTTCATAATACTGGGCAGCATCTTTGTATTCACCAATCTGTTCAAGACAGAATGCTGCCGATTCGTTTTGCTTGGCAAGCTTGAGATAGGGCAGCGCTTCGGTATACTGTCCGAGCGCTTTGTAGGCTAGTCCTAGACTTCCCCAGTCGCGGCATTTTTTCCATAGCCGCAGAGCCTTGTCACTTAGAGCTTTTGCTGCAGGTGTGATGTTAGTGTCGAAATTGCCCGTTAGTTGTTTATACTTCTGCCATGACTGCTCAGCTTTAGCACGCTCCAGAAAGATGACATTGTAATTAGGTATGTACTTTTCGCTTCCTGCACACCACTCAGATAAAGCAGTGCAATCTAGCCTTACGTCGAATAGGCTTAACAGCTCTGCAGTGTTGCCTGGACACACCTTCTCCAGATTTGCCCAGTCGGAGCCTGTCAGGAAGATGAGTAGATTCTTTCGGGCACGAGTAATTCCCATGTACCAGAGATCATAGGCCCGGGCGAGCAGATCTTCGTCGGCAGTGTCATCCAGTTTTCCAGCCTGGGCAAACAGTCTATAGATGATGCAGTCTTCAAACTCCATCCCTTTGCTTTTGCTCAGAGGCATGAGGAAGAGTCCGTCATCGGTTGGCAGCTTCTCTGCAACTGTAGCAAGGTCTCTTTCATCCTCAAAAAGAAGAACAAGTGGTGCTGGCAGCTGATCCTCTTTCAGCTGTGCGTTGGCTTGCAGGAAAGTCAGAAAATCGGCTTCTGTGCCGATCACTAGCATAGGCTTGCCGCAGGAAAGGTCTGGCGGCAATCCTAGATCGACGCTGCCACCGGGAGCGTACTGGCGAATAAATTTGCCGAGATTAAAAATTTCAACAGTGTTACGAAAGCTGTTATGCAGTTGCACCTTTACAATGGCATTAGGTCGATGCATCTCCTTGAGTATGTCCTCGACGTAAGAGTCCACCTCTTGCCAGCGAAAGCCGGAACGGCTGATATTTTGATTACGGTCGCCGCAGAGAAAGGGGAAGCTGAGGCAATGTTTGTTCAAGCGACATTTGTTCTCCCAGAAGAGTAAAATCGATTTCCATTCCAGCTCGGTGAAGTCCTGAATTTCATCAATGACAATCCAGGTTGCCTTCTGGTGCCCAGGCAGGATGGCAGTATCCTTCATGCTTTGATAACAGAAGCGAATGAGGTCGGCTTCGTCTCTTTGTTTTAGTCGCTGCAGCTTGAGTTCATAAAGATGAAAAATCTCCATGATTTCGTCAAGGTTGTTTGGGCTGGTGCCATAACCTTTGAATATCCGCCTGTAATCTTCATCAGTCTTGGGGAACTGATCAGATCCAGGTATGAAGCGGCCTTTCAGTATGGAGTAAATATAGCTGTAAGTGTCTGCCGCAACCAAAGAACGCGACCAGCGTGACTTCGAGCCGATTATCTCTTCTAAATATTTGAGGCTGGTCTGCCGTGTAATCCAACTCCAGTTTACAGGAGTGGTGTCAAGCTGGCGCCGCAGGTAATCACGGCAGAACTCAAGATATGAAAAGACTCGCAAGCCACCAGTATCACGGCTTTCGTCCTGGGCATCGACACCAGTCAGGTTGACCTTATAGCAGCGACAGACCAAAGCAAGCTCATCCTGGTAAGTAAAGAAGAAGATGTCATCTTCAGGGTTTGATTCGTAAAGATGCAGCGCATGAAACAGTGCTAGTGTTGTCTTGCCTGTGCCAGCAGAACCTCGTACAACAAAAGCTTTATCAGTTTTGGCGATAAGCTCCTCTTGCTCGGCAGTTAGACGTAAATATCTGTCTATGTTCTTCTCGAAAGTGGAGAACTTGGTTGGCTCGGTCAAAACAAAATGTGGTATTTCAAAAAGCAAGAGCCCATCTGCAATTTCATCTGATGATTGCAGGCTGCTGGCAAAATCTGCCAATGATTGCCCGCCAGATCCCCAGACCTCGACCGGTTCGAAGGTTTCATCTGTACCGACAAGATGGGCAGGCATGCTTGACCTGGCTACTCGATCATAAGCGGCATCGTGGTGGTCGGCATCCCAGATTACAAGTGAGCGCTTTTTACCGGAAGTGAACATGGAGAAGATGACGCGAATTTCCACATTGACTCGTGCCGAATAAACTTTGCCGCTGCGCGTATGGAGCTTTTCGACCCGTAGACCTTTGAGGTCGAATCGCCCCTGGCGCAGCTTGTCAAGGAGATCCCAGAATTTTTGCACATACTGCTTTTCCAGCACGCAAGTCAACGCCACGCGAACGCGTGGAGCTATGTAAACAGTGTCGAATTGCACCATGAAATTTCCTGTCTGACCGGACTTGTGAGATATTGACACAATCTTAGTATATGTTGCGCTGGTGGCTTGATGATTGAGAGCAGCCAATAGGTCAGAGAACTTCTCGTGTTATCAAGCGCTCTGCTGACTACTTTTGTAAGCTGTGTGATGCCAAAAGCTGATTTCAGCAACAAGGCTGATTCGGCGGCATTAAGTCTCCTGTCGTCTGCCCAGGCGTCCTAAGCCTGGACTGTAGTTCGCAAGACAGGTAGATTGATAACGGAGCCGGTGCGATTGTACTAACTGGTGCAAGGTTTTATTTATTCGTGATGCCGGTGTTCAAACCGTCAGAAGTTGAAAGATATAGCACCATCTGTAATACCATTATGTTGCTGCAGTATACCTTAAGCAAATTGGCGTTCGAGGCAAAGAGCCTTTTCTAATCGAGCTAAATACTCCTGCTGTGAAATGAGCTTGGCATTGAATTGGCTTAAATGATCGGTCATATACTGACAATCGAGCAGGACAAAACCATGTTCGACAAGCCGCTCGACCAAATAAACGAGGCATACTTTAGAGGCGTCTGTGACGTGGTGAAACATTGACTCACCCATAAAGGCGCCGCCCAGAGACAGTCCATAAAGACCGCCAACGAGAGCCCCATTTTGATATGCTTCCACCGAGTGTGCTAGTCCAACCTGGTGCAATGCTGTGTAAGCTTGAAAAATATCATCTGTAATCCAGGTTGATTCGCGCCTTGCACACTCAGTTATTACATCAGCCCAGGCAGTGTTGACGCGGATGTCGAACAGCTGTTTTTTACAGGTGCGCAGCAGTCGGCCGGAGGCGTGAAACTCATTGAGATCGATAATACAGCGTGGATCAGGTGAGTACCAGCGGATGCCGTCGGCGTCTCCCATAGGGAAGATACCCATGCAGTAGGCACGTACAATTAGCTCTGGTGTGAATTCATGGTCCATTTAAGATAGAGCTTACACGTTCGTAAGTCTTAAATGTGTATTCAACTCCTGCTTCATCGAGCGCCTCGCTAGTTGAGACGACAGCAAAGTTGTTCTCAAAGGCAGGGAAGAAAGTGTCACAGTCAAACAGACTTCTCACTTCAGTTAGATAAATAAACCGGCATAAAACATGGTCGATAGCTGCTCTGTAAACCTCTCCTCCGCCTATGACAAACCGTTGTTCTACCGGTATCTGCTCAATGGCAGCAAGAGCTTGATCTAATGAGGATGCATGTAAGACACCTTGTGGGCAGCTGTAATTTTGATCTCTAGTCAAAACGACGTTTATCCTGTGCGGTAGCGGGCGGCGTGCTTCAGGAAGTGATTCCCAGGTTTTGCGCCCCATTATGACTGCGTTTGTCAGCCCTGGAGCATACACGGTGCTTGTGAGCTCCTTGAAGTGCTTGAGATCGGCAGGCAGTCTCCATGGTAGTTGCCCGCCTTTACCAATCCCGCGTGCAAGATCCATTGCTGCCACTATGTCAAATCGAGTGTTCATTGTCCTGTGTTGCTGAATTATACTGCTATAGGGAATTTGATGAATCCCTGAGGGCTGTAATCAATAAGTGTGAAATCTTCCCAGGTCAGCTCCAGGACCGGTTTGGAAGCAATCTGTACAGCCGGTAGCTTCCCGGGTGTACGTTCGAGTTGCTTTTGCAACCCTTCTATGTGGTTTAGATAGATATGTGCATCACCTAAAGTATGGGTAAAGATGCCGGCAGTGAGATGGCACTCTGCGGCAACTGCAGACATGAGTAAGGAATAACTGGCTATATTGAACGGTACTCCAAGAGCCATATCGGCTGATCGTTGATAAAGCTGACAGTCGAGGCGACCGTTAATTACATAAAATTGGAACAAAAGGTGGCATGGTTGCATGCGCATCTGGTCCAGCTCGGAGACGTTCCAGGCCGAGACAAGAAGGCGTCTGGAGCCAGGTGAACTTTTTATGTTGTCAACAACGGACTGTATTTGATCTATGTATTCCTGACGGTAAAGTCCGTTTGTGCCTTCTGGTACATATTTAGGCCAGTGTCGCCACTGCCGTCCGTAGATTGGTCCCAGGTTGCCGTCCTCGTCGGACCAGGCATCCCAGATTGGTGTGTGTTGGGTGAGGTCATCATTTATGTTTGTTGAGCCTTTAAGAAACCAGATGAGCTCACGAACAACTGCAGAGAATAAGACTTTCTTTGTAGTCAGCAGAGGGAAACCTTCCCTTAGATCATACTTAGTTTGCATCCCGAATACTGACAAAGTGCCAACACCGGTGCGGTCGTCTCGGCGCTCACCGTTTTCCAAGATGTATCTGACTTGATCCAGGTACTGTTTCATTACCCTTGCGTCCCTCGCCAAACCTGCTTAAGCAATATCTTACCGAGGTAGCCTTAACTGCTCATTGAAGAACTCTTACTTTTATCGATGGCAATTTACCTGCAGGTTGCACAGATTGAAAAACTATAAAGGGTAAGAAACTGGCCGCTCGGACAGTGATAATAGTATGCCTTGGTATTTCACTGGAGAACACTTCTCATGTTATCTGAATTTCGAAATGAATCTTTTACCGACTTTTCCTGCCCTGTCAATCAAGAGGCGATGGTCTCTGCGATTGCTTATGTCAAGACGCAGCTTGGCAAAGAGTATCCGCTGGTCATAGGCGGTGAGGCGGTTGAAAGTAGCGCTGCAATCATTTCGACTAATCCTGGGGCTCCTCAAGAGGTGGTAGGCCGGTTTGCCAAGTCCACGAGCCAGAGCGCTGAAGCAGCAATGCAAGCTGCTCTTTCTGCTTTCCAGAGCTGGAGTAAGGTTCCTGCTGTGCAAAGAGCACGTTGCCTTCTTAAGGCAGCAGCTATTATGCGACGTCGCCGTCTGGAGCTGGCAGCCTGGATAATCTGCGAGATTGGTAAGAACTGGGTAGAAGCTGATGCTGATGTAGCTGAAGCTATTGACTTCTGCGAGTTCTATGCTCGCGAAATGATTCGCATAAGCCAGCCGCAGCCTCTTGTTCCTTCTGACGGAGAAGAGAATGACCTTACTTATCTGCCGCTTGGGGTAGGCATTGTCATTCCACCCTGGAATTTCCCGCTTGCTATTCTGGTTGGAATGACCACAGCTTCTATCGTGTGTGGCAATACTGTTGTACTAAAACCATCCAGTGAAACGCCTGTTATCGGTTATCAGTTTGTCAAAATCATGGAAGAAGCTGGTTTGCCACCAGGTGTAATTAATTACCTGCCTGGATCCGGTTCTGAAGTTGGTGACTTCCTGGTGCAACATCCCAAAACCAGATTTGTAGCATTTACCGGCTCAAAGGAGGTCGGGCTGAGGATTAATGAGCTGGCAGCCAAGACTCAGTCAGGACAGATCTGGATCAAACGGGTTGTCTCTGAGATGGGTGGCAAAGATTCAATTATCATCGACTCTGGTGTTGATGCCGATCTGGCTGCCGATGGCATTGTCGCCTCAGCTTTTGGCTTCCAGGGGCAGAAATGTTCGGCCTGTTCGCGTGTGATTGTGCATAAAGATCTTTATGATCAGGTTCTCGCAAAGGTAGTTGCTGGAACAAAGAAGATAGTGGTGGGACCTGCTGAAGATAAGCGGACTTTTATGGGTCCTGTAGCTTCGCAGTCAGCTTATAACAGCATCCTCAAATATATTGAGATTGGCAAGAAGGAAGGCCGTTTGATGTGTGGTGGAGAAGCAATCAGCACTGCTCAAGGCGGCTTTTTTATCCAGCCAACTGTAATTGCTGATGCCAGTCCCACAAGTCGCATTGCCCAGGAAGAGATTTTTGGACCGGTGCTTACTTTCATAAAAGCGAATAGTTGGCAGCAGGCATTGGAGATTGGCAACAATACTGAATTTGGACTGACCGGTGCAGCCTACTCCACAGATCGCCGCCATCTGGAGCAGGCGCGGGCAGAGTTTCATGTAGGCAATCTTTATTTGAACCGTAAATGCACCGGAGCGCTGGTTGGTATCCATCCATTTGGTGGTTTCAACATGAGCGGCACCGACTCTAAAGGTGGCGGCAGGGATTATCTGTTGCTCTTTACGCAAGCTAAAGTTGTATGCGAGCGTTTTTAGTTTAAATACAACAGCTTGAGAATATGGACGGCTAGCGGCTGGCCGTCCTTGTCTGGTTGCACTTATAAGAGACCGCTGCGCAGAGCTTTCACTGCCGCTTGAGTGCGATCAGTGATTGACAGTTTGGACATAATGTGGCGCATATGTGATTTGACTGTCTCAATACTGAGAAAGAGTTGTTTGGCGATGGCATTATTGCTCATTCCGTCTACCACAAGCTGTAACACTTCCAGCTCGCGATCGGATAGAGCAGCCGAGACAGAAGTATCCTTTACTGGTTGAGCCGGCTGTGTGCTGTTGCGTGAGTAAAATGAAAGAACGCGTCCAGCAATTCTCGGGTCGAGCCAGCCGGCGCCGCTTGCGACTGCCGAGATTGCCAGTAGCAATGTCTCCAGAGAGGCGTCTTTCAGGCAGTAGCCGTCAGCTCCAGCTGCAAAAGCGGCAAAGATATCATCATCACGATCATGAGCAGTAAATATGACCACCCTGGAATCAGGAGACAGTTGCTTAATTTTTTTTGTTGCGTCGATGCCGTCCAGATTTGGCAAGCCTACATCCATAAGGACAACATTTGGTTTGTGTTCAAGCGTGAGATTTACTGCCTGATTCCCGTCTTCGGCTTCGGCGACAACGATATAGCCCGGAACGTTATCCAAAAGGATCTTCAGTCCAAATCTTGTCACTGCGTGATCTTCGACAAGCAGGATAGTTAAGGCGCTAATTTCAGACATGGCTTCCTATTTCCTGCCCCGGTGTCCGGTTGGTTGGCAAGAGCACTTGCTTATTAAGTTTAGACTTAGGAAGTGAACTGCTGCAACTTGTTCTTATTACAACTAAATCGACTGATATCCTGTCCAAACGGCGACAATCATACTGTAGTTGCTGCATTATTCGGTCACCTTTATAACTATCATATACAAGAAGAACAAGTCGATGCAATCGGTCTGCGCATCTGTGTGATTGCCTGGGAATTTACCAGGGTGTGCTTTTCGGGGTGAAACTGGTTGCCAGTAGCAGCCTTCTGTTAAACTACTATGGTTGAAATTGCTGGATATCGCAAGGTAGTCAGCTAGATTCGGAGGGATACATGGTAGAAACCATTCAACTCATACGGCAGATTGCTGTTAAAGCAATTGTCACTGAGAACTTCAAGAACCAGGTGGGCGCCGAGATCCAGCGCAACTTGCAGCAGATTGATGCCGAACTTCAGCAATTAGAATTTAAGGGCAAGCGGGCTATTGCCGATATTGAAAAACGTAGCGCTCAGCCGCTGGCTGCCGAGACTAGAGTGCAGATTGACACGATAAGGAATCAGGTAGAAGCTGAAAAATTGCGACTGCTACAACTGAGAGAAGAGATGCAGGGGCAGAGCCAGGCTCTCTCTGAACTGCCTTTAGGAAGTGTAGTAACACAATTCACTGTTGAAAATCCGGTTGATGTGCGCGTAGGCGAAAATATTTTCCAGCGTCTGGAAGGTGGCGAGATCCTGGTCAAAGATGGTGTTATTCAGGAGATCAGGGTTTAATCAGAGCTGTTGTTCCTCAAATCTCTAGATACTCTTTCAGTCTGGAAGTGGTACTTGACTGTCTTAAGCAACGCAGTGCCTTAAGCTCGATCTGTCTGGTACGTTCCCGGGTCAGTCCGACAATTCTGCCTACCTGCTCAAGGGTGCGCTGATGACCGTCGTTCAGCCCAAAACGCAAGATGAGAATCTCGCGTTCTCTTGGTGTGAGTGTGGAGAGTACGCTGCGAATATCGCGTGACATTAACTGCGTCTCTGTGGATACTTCAGGCGGGACAGAGTTTTCATCTTCAACCAGCTCGGCTAATGAATTGTCCTCCTCTCCGCCATAAGGCGTGTCTAAAGATAGTGGCAGTCTGTTGGCTGCCAGAATCTCCTTGACCTTGTGTATTGATACTGCCAGAGCAGAAGCAAGCTCATCCAGGTTGGGTCTTCTGCCCAGCTCTTGTGAGAGCCGCCGTGTAGCCTTGCGCAGATTGTTTATTGTCTCAACCATATGGACTGGAACACGGATTGTTCTTGACTTGTCAGCTAAAGCTCTGGTAATGCCTTGCCGTATCCACCAGGTTGCATAGGTGGAGAATTTATAGCCTCGTTCGGCATCGTACTTCTCTGCTGCTCTAATTAGTCCTAAATTGCCTTCCTGAATTAAATCGAGGAATGGTAATCCTCTTCCCTGGTACTTCTTGGCTACACTTACTACTAAACGCAGATTGGCTTGAATGAGCCTTTTTTTTGCTTGTTTATCGCCTTCAGCTATGCGGCGTGCCAGTTCAATCTCCTCCTTTGCTGTGAGCAGTTTGATTCGACCTATGGAACGTAGATAAAGTTGAACTGAATCTTCACCAGGAAGCTTATGTAGCCCACCTTCTACTGATTCTTGAGCTCCTGCATCATCTTCCTCAACTAGCGGCTGCCCTTCTTCGGCAACGAATTTCAAGCCGCCATAGCCACCATAAAGCTCATCTTCAAGAGACAATTCATCAATTGTTTGTACATTTCTTTTTAGCATGCTTTTGAATCTCAGCAACGCATTAGGAACGGCCATTTGTAAGTTAAGGACTCAACGACTTTCACCTCTTTTTTTAGGACAAATTGGTCATCGTGTATTGCGGCTTACTTGCTGGTCTCAACTCCTTCAGGCAGACGCCCCTACCTATTAAAAGGTTCCAACGAGGCAAGCATAATAGGAGAAACACTGAGCTTTATTAGGGGGTATGCCTATTTCACTAAGGATGATAAAAAGGTTGCCTGCTTAACTGATAGTGACAGGTTGAAGTTTCAATCTCTTTCTGGAAGTTACAAGCAAGATATTTATTTGATGCGACCGTAGCTGTGCAGTCCAGCCAGCCCAAGTGCGCTAAAACCAAGATAAGTGAGCAGAGTTAAAATCATTGCCGCTACAGCCACTACAGACAGCTGCCCAGTTGTGCAAAAACGCTTTATTCTCAGGTGAATATAGGTTGCATAACTTAGCCAGGTGACAAGCGCCATAGATTCTTTAGGGTCCCATGACCAGTAGCTGCCCCAGGCATGGTTGGCCCAGAGCGCTCCAGTTATGATGCCGACAGTTAGCAGAGGCAGTCCGATCAAAACTGCGCGCTGGGCAACTTCATCGTATAGATCGCTTGCCTTTTCATCGACTGCGCAGCTCTGGATCTGTCTCAAGTTAAGCCAGCTAGCTGTAAGTCCGACTAGACTGCCGCCTACAAACACTCCTTGCAGGACAGCTGTGTTGATATTAGTGTAAGTACCCAGCCCAATGGCAATAATAGCCATGGCAAGGGCGCCGGCTGCGCCGGCAACTGACAGCTTTGCTCCTTGTGCCCAGAGGGCAGCCAGGCTGGCCAAACCAGAGAGCAAAAAAAGAGCATAAGAAGCTATGAGCGGCGGGACGTGGATCTGGCGCCAATAGCTTACCAGCGCTGGAGCCAGCGGGCTCATATCATGCTGGCTGGCTGGCAGCCAGCTGCCATAAAGGAAGACTGTGGCTATGCTGAGACTGGCTAGCCAGCCCAGCTGTCTGATTGGATAAAGCTTGCCCAGACAAAGAAAGCCGCCTGCAGTCGACCAGGCAAACCATAAAAGTGATTCGTAAAGGTTGGAGAGTGGGAATCGCCCCGAAGCTATACCGCGAGCGACGATTGCTGCTGTCATGGCAATAAAAGCTACTGCCAGGGTGAGCATACCCAACTTAAGCATTGTTTGTTGTAGTCGCCGCAGAGCGGCAGAACCAATAAATATCCAGAAGGCTAAGATAGATGCAATTCCTGCTGTATTGGCTGCAGCAAACTGAAGTTCAAACATTTTCTTGCCTTGCTGTGTCTTGCTCAATGGAAGCGATAATTTTTGCCAGGTCGCCTGCAAATGATCTCTGTCCTTTAAGAGAAGTGGCTCCTATAGAAAGGATGCTTGATGATGAGAGGCTTGTCGTCCTGGCAGGGTCGCTGGCGGCCCAGAGCTGTCTGTGAGGCATTGCTGCCAGCGTTGTGCCTGCTGTTATGAAAAAGAAGGAGAGCAGGACGAGCAGGTAGCCAGGGTCGGACTTATACTGCAGCCCGGTAACTGGGATTACGTCCTTATAGACAAGTTTCACAGAGCCGAGCCTGACAGTTCCGCCACGAGCAATTGCAGTTATCAATCTAGGTGAGCTCAAGCGCGGTAAATCAGCAAAAATTTGCAGCGGTGCATCCTGTCCGCTCAAAGCGAAAATTAAGTGAAAGCCTTGAGCAATAGGAAGCAGCGCTACATATGTTGAACCTACCTGCTTTAGATCGAGAGATAATGCGCGACTGTCCAAGTTGACAATTAGTTCGCCCAACCCCCAGCCCGACTGATAAATGTCCACACCGGCGTGAGAAAGTGGATTGTTTACTGCAATCTCTTTTGTGCGCAAAGTTTTGCCTGAAGAGTCTACAATAGTGAGCTTGCTGAGCCACTGCTTGGGCTCGCCTGTTGGGTAGTTGACCTGACGTGTGCTGTCGCATCTCACATGCCAGGTGGGAAGCTTACCAAACCAGAGCCGGCTATGTTCAGATGAATTGAAAGTGAGGCTGCCACCTGGTGATGTTTCTTTGAAGCCAGAGAATCCTGTCAATGAAGAGATTGAGACTGCAAGCAAGAGTATAAGCAGTCCGATATGTGTTACAGCTGGAGCGAGAAGACTTATCTTACCCCGCTCTGCAGCCAGCTGCCTGTCAGTCAGAATCACCTTGTAACCAGCGGACTTAAGCTGTTTGGTTAGCTGCTGAAGCAAAACCTCTGGTGCCGCTGGTAGTTCTAGAGTTCTAAATATAGGCTGGTTAGCAATCTTGCAGGCTGTCAGTAATCCTTGCGGCTGAAAAGCTGCCTTAAGCTTAGGCAAGGTGCGCTCAACACTGCATGCCACCAGGTTGACAGTAAGCAAAGCTATGATGCTCACCAACCAGAGGCTGTGAAAAACATCGGTCAGTCCGCAGCAACGCAAAATGCCTGCATTGCTGGGTCCGCACCAATCCAACACCTTACTCCAACCAACTGCAGGCTCTTGCGGGACCCAGGCGCCTGCAAGTATGGTGGCACCGAGGGCAACGAGAAGTAAGATTGTCAGCCTAACCGAGGCTACAGCAGCCAGTTTGTTCCGAGAGGTCGGCTGAGCTTTTAGTGGTGGTGTGGCTGTGGTTGTGGTCAACTCTTCTTGGCTCCTTGCTTCCTGGAGCTCCTTGCGTTCTAAATGTTTTGCCTTTGCAGCATTTCCTTGATTATAGTTGGAGCGCCAGAGCTCGTTTGCGTGTCATTGTTGCCATAGGCATTGTCAGTGAGTGCGTTCCAGTAGCAGGTCGATCATAGATGCTAATGAATCTTTATAAGGTGATGCTGTCAACAGTTTGAGCGCATCTTTGCTCTTGCTGGCATAATTGCGGGCCAGTTTGACAGTCTGTTCGACCCCGCCATTGTCTTTGATTATGCTCAGAGCAACAGCTGCACCGCCTGGTTGAGACACTGCCCGCGTCTTGATGAGCGTCTCCAGCTCACGTGATGCTGCGTTATTTTGTTGGAGCACAAAGAGTGCCGGAGCTGTGAGAATGCCTTGAGCCAGGTCGCTGCCTGCCGGCTTGCCGAGCGTACTTTCACTGCTGGTGACATCGAGAAGGTCATCGACAATCTGAAAGCAGATTCCTAAATTGGTGCCATACTGCCTCATTGCCTCAACAGTTTCAGCCGGTGCAAGATTGAGGATAGGACCGCTGTGGCAACCAGCAGAAAATAAAGATGCTGTCTTGCAGATAGACTTTTGCATATATGCCTGCCAGTTGACCTGGCAGACAAACTGTTGGTTCATCTGTTTAATCTCGCCAGCACAGAGATCTCCTAAAACCTGTCCGTAGATCCCGACTATGGCAGGGTTTTGCAGACGAGCCAGACAGATAGATGCTTGAGCAAAGAGAAGATCGCCTACAAGCACTGCCAGTTTGTCATTCCATCTGCGATTGACTGTCTCCTGCCCGCGTCGCACAGAAGCTTTGTCTATGACATCGTCATGAACCAGGCTGGCGGTATGAATCAGTTCAGTGAGGACTGCAAGAATAATATGATTTTGAGTGAATTTGGCTCCGGCGCCCAGTGTTGCTCCAGAGGACAATAAGACCAGTCCTGGGCGGATACGTTTGCCGCCTGTACTGAAAACCTGGCTGAGAAGTGTGGCGACAAATGGGCTGTCATCGACCAGATTGCTGCGTAGAGACTCTTCGACCTGCTTGAACTCAGTGGCAACAGGCTCGAACAAAGCGGACAGCTCAAAAGGAGTTGTTGCTTCCGCAGTGTGAGAACTTAGTGTGCCGGTCATCTTTCCTACTCGACTGTCGAGATTGCTTAGCTTTTCATAACCAGCACAGTTTAGTCAACAAAGCGTGCGCTAATCTGCAATCGGCCGATGTCATAGCAAACTGGAAAGAGCTTCTCGGGAGGCAGTACTGGCGGCTTGACAGGAAAGGAGCTTGCCTGCTTGTTGCAAACTTTCCCAAAGCCAATCACGAACGCCTTGCAGGAAGCTGCAGCCTGGCTGTGTGGGCGGAACATGCAATGCTGTGGTGTAGGGGTGCGTTGGGGCGCGCCAGCTGGGCGGTGTTCGAGTCGCCGCTACCGATGCTGTGGTGTAGAGGCGCGTTGGGACGCGCCAGCTGGGCGGCGTTCGAGTCGCCGCTACGGGTTGCCCCTAGGCACGAGGTGAGCTATCGTTGCTCAAGAGGAACGGTTAATTAGCTAAGGACAGATCAGATGGCAGCTCAGGCAGAGTGGCTTCGGCAGCTGCTTGATTGGTAGCAGGACGCCTGTAGCTGACCAGGAGGAGATAACCTTGTCGTGCCACTATCCGGCAGCCTGGCAGTGACTCAAAGTATTCCCTGTTCTTTGCTTTGCTGAGTATATAAGCTGATTGCAGCCTGACGAGGCGACTTTCGAGAGCTCTTTTGCTTCCAGGCTGGGCGACCTGCCTGTGCGTGTAGAAAGGAGTTCCTGGCTTGCGTATGTCGAAAAGCAGTACTGGATATGGCGTTGCTGCGGCATACCTGGCAAAATCAGGCAGAGCTCCTTCCCATTCGTTTGAGATCAGGCAGGCAGCCTGTTGCCCGCAGTATGTTGATATGACTAAAGTAGCTGCAGAAAACAGGATGACAGCAAACGCCGGGCGTCTGGCTGCTGCAAGAGCTAGTGCAGCTGCTGTGGCTGCACATTGAACCCAGATAAAGCTTCTGGCAAGCTCAAATAGCGCAACCGGGCAGGCTCTTAGCTTGCCGAGCAACAAATGTACTGAAAGTCCGCCGGCGCCACAGATGACAGCAATGATCGACAACGGTGCCAGCAGACGGATCCGTGAGCCACTGCGTGTAGCTGCTGCAATCTCGATTCCAACCAGTATTGCCAGAGCCGGGAAGGCAGGCAGGGTATATGTCAGCAGTTTGGAGACAGAAGAACTGAAGAATGCCAGTGTAATTACTGCCCAGAGAGAAGCAAAGATGCGCAGATCTGCTGTTGCCGAGAGGTTCCTTCTGCGGCTCAGCCAGGATTGTCCGGAACCTGGCGCTACTGCCTGCCAGAGAGCTTGTGGAATAAACACTGACCAGGGCATGTATCCTGCTAGCATAGCGGCAAGGTGATACCACCATCCACCTTTATGCGCATCAACAACAGTTGTGAAACGTTGAAAATTCTCGCGCAAAATGAATGCCTGAAAGTAAGCACCTTTAGTTACAGCAATTTCGTAAGCAAACCATGGCAGTGCAATAATGCCAACAATAAGTGCTCCCCAGACAGGCTTGTAAAAGCGAATAGCTTCACCAAGACTACCTCTGACGAGATGGTAGGCAATAAGGATAGCTGCTGGTAGCAGGATAGCTACAGGACCTTTAGTCATCACAGCAGCGCCGATGAGGACATAGCCAAGCCAAAGTGCTGTGGCGGAGCGTTCAGTGAATGCTCGATAAAGACAGAGCAGGCTTGTCGTGAAAAAGAATGTGAGTGGCATGTCTGTTATAGACATGCGGGCTGTTGCGGCAAACATAGGTGCCATGATTAGAGTGCAAGAGCCTACGAGCGCTTCCCGGCGGCCGGCGTAGCGGGCTAAGAAACAGTAAGTGACAGCTACAACCAGCGCAGCGCACGTGGCGCCGAAGCAGCGCGCTGCAAACTCGTTGACCCCAAATATCTGATAAGACAGAGCCATCATCCACATTGTGAGTGGCGGCTTTGTATAACGGACAACATAATTAAGCAAGCTTGTCGTCCACTCACCAGTGTCGAGAATCTCACGTGCAGGCTCAGCAAATAGTCCTTCGTCTGGGTTGAAGAGCGGCAGCGAGCCTAGATCAAAAAAAAAGACCAAGCAGGCTGTTAAGAAAATGAGTGTAAAAGGAAGGAGATCATGCCAGATCGCTGCGCGATCCAGGCTGGTTGCTGGAGGCGCGCTGTGGCAGCTATGGGTGTTCTTGGTATGTATCGGCTCTGGTGATGTTGCCATTTTTGCACGACTTCACTTTGTGAATAAGGGCATGGGCTGAGTATCGTTCGCTTAGAGCCGTAACGCTGACTGAAAGCCGGCAAGATGCCGGCGCTTCTGGGGGTTAGCCAGGT
Organism: uncultured bacterium; assembly: GCA_903835185.1. Lineage (GTDB taxonomy): Bacteria > Cyanobacteriota > Vampirovibrionia > Obscuribacterales > Obscuribacteraceae > CAILLX01. Next base: position 19,099 of record CAILLX010000082.1, read on the forward strand.
GCTTCCAGGGATTAGCCAAGTGCTTCGAGAGACTAGCCAGGAGCTCCAGAGATTGGATTGGACAGGTCTTCCCGGCTAGCAGCCAGCTGTTCGCTTCTTGTCCAAACTGTCTTGACAGTAGCTATACTCCGGCAGATTGGCATGATTTGCATGAGTATTTCCTTAGGTAAATGTTGAACGCTTTGGGCAGCAGCAGCAGTGCCGATGAAGCTATCATAAGTCCTCGACCGGTGCAGTACGACTTTCAGGGGCTTGTATAACTATGGAAATTGCGCGCAGACTTAAATCAATTCCACCCTATGTCTTTGCTGAGATTGGGAAAAAACGCCAGGTAGCAATTGCGCGTGGAGTTGATGTTATCGACCTGGGCATAGGTGCGCCAGATCAGCCAACGCCCAAGCACATTGTTGATGCTATGCATGAAGCGATTAACAAGCCGGCCAACCATAAATATCCGCCATTTGGTGGCACACAGGCGTACAGACAGGCAGCTGCCGACTGGTGCCAGAAGCGCTTTGGCTTTTCTCTGGATGCTGTCGCTGAGGTTACGTCGCTAATCGGATCAAAAGAAGGAATCCACAATCTGATCATGGCTTTTGTCGATGAAGGAGATGTCGTCCTGGTGCCAGATCCGGCATATCCTGTGTACCGATCATCGACTATTCTGGCTGGCGGGACTCCATATTTCATGCCTTTGACCACGGAAAATAATTTCCTGCCTGATCTACAGGCGATACCGCCAGCGGTGGCAGACAAAGCTAAGATTATGTTCCTTAACTATCCGAATAATCCGACTGCCGCCGTCGCGGATCTCACTTTCTTTGAACGTGCTGTAGCATTTGCCAAGAAGCATGATATTTTACTCTGTCACGATTTTGCTTATTCCGAGATGACATTTGATGGTTACAAGGCGCCTTCTATTCTGGAGATACCGGGAGCCAAGTCAATTGCAATTGAGTTGCACAGCCTCTCAAAGACTTTCAATATGACTGGGTGGCGTGTAGGCTACGCCATTGGTAATCAAATGGCTGTTAAAGCTCTAGCACAGTTAAAGGGGAACATTGACACAGATGTTTTTGCTGCTATACAAGATGCAGCTGTTGCAGCGTTTGAGGGACCGGATGATGATATTATCCGTTGCAATCAGCTCTATCAGGAGCGCCGTGACCTCTCTGTTGCCGAGCTCAATAAGCTTGGTTGGCAGCTCATGCCTAACAAGGCTACGTTCTATATGTGGATTCCGGTGTCGAAAGGGATGAACTCTGTCGATTTCTGCAACAAGATGCTTGATGTTGCTGGTATTGTTGTGCCACCAGGCACTGCCTATGGTCCAACCTGCGGCGATGGTTTCTTCCGCATCTCACTGTGCACAGGCAAAGAGAGGCTGCAAGAGGCTTATAGTCGCATGTCCAAACATGCAATTGTTTTTGAACCGGAGAAGGTCAGAGCTTAATACATGAAGTTTCATCATGAAATCTTTTGCTTAGTGAAAGATGAGTGACAGAGAGTACAACTTCAGTAGATTCAGGTCAGCTGTGTTGCGGTCGTCGTCAGCTCTGGCAGGCGAGTCTGCCTGTCTGCTGCAGGCACCAGATGTGGAGCTCGACTTTGCAAGCGGCCGTTCGGATGAGGAAAGCTTTTCTCTGTCGGGTCTTATGTATCTGGCTGCGATCAGGATTGTGCAAGCCACAGGGTCCATGGGCGCTTTATTGCCGACGAATAAGAGCATTCTGGATGGCAATGTCGCAACCTCTGCTGATTTGTATCAAATTAGCTGTGAGCTTTACTGGAGACTGGCTGAATTTCTTCCTCACTGCTTGTTGCCAGCGCTGCCTAGTCCAGATGAGCTGAATAGAAAGTTCTGGCGCGACGCATGGCAGGAGTTAAATGATCCTGCCATAGCAGATCACTGGCAGGATGAGTCGTCCCTGGGGTTCGCTTATCAGTACTTCTGCACTCCAGTCCGCAGGCAGGCGCAGGACGATTTGCAGCGTGCTGACAAGCAGTTGACATTACGGAGCCTCATCTCTTTTACGCAGCTCTACACGCCCGATTGGGTTGTGGACTTTCTTGTGCAAAACACCCTGGGAAGCTTGTGGGCGGGATCGAAGTCAGATCAAGGGTCAGTTTATAGAGCTGGTAGAAAGGTGAACGGCTCACAACAAGAAAGCGTTCATAAGCTCAGGTTAATTGATCCGGCGTGTGGGTCTGGACATTTCTTGCTTAAAGCCTTTGACATTCTGCTGCCTATGTACAGAGCGGAAGGCTGGTCGCAAGGAGATGCAACTGCGTCTATCCTGGCAGAAAATTTGTGCGGGGTCGACATCGATCCGATTGGCTTGTGGATTACCGCTTTAGCGCTTATGTTGAAGCAGTTGCGATTTGGCGATGGTTGCTCAGGTGTACAGGCAAAGCTGTCCCACGTACAAAACGCTGCTGAAACTGCCTCTGGAGTGGAGCTTTTGGGTAGCCTCGCTCCTGGCTGGCGGCAGCTTGAAGGACATCCGTTGAGCAGTCATTATCATGTTGTTGTTACCAATCCACCATATATTGGGCGCAAACTGTTAGATCGTCGGTTGAAAATGGCTCTTAAGGCAGAGTTTCCTGATTGCCATCAGGACCTCTGTGCAGCATTCCTGCGCCGGGGGCTGGACCTACTTTATCCAGGAGGGCGTTTAGGACTAATTGGACAGTCCTCTCTCCTGTTCTTGCCCTCTTATGGAAAGCTTCGTCAGTACTTAATAGAGCAGACTAATCTGGTGAGCGTAGTTGAATTGGGTCCTGGAGTCTTTCCTTTGCAAGGAGGCGAAAAGGTCAACAGCTCTCTGTTTGTAGTTGAAGTACCAGTCCGGAGAAGAGAGCCAGGAAAGCAATCTGATAAAGACGCTAGTTGTGCATTTCTTGATGTTGTCGCCTCTAAAGATAAGGCAACTGCCCTTGGGGATCTCCTTCGGCAAGAGCCGAAGGTGGAAGGGTCAGCAATTTATTACAAGGATCAATATTCTTTTAAGCGGCAGCGCAAATGCGCCTTGAATTATAAGTGCCCCGAGGTTGTGATTGAGATTATTGAGTCCTGCCAGCGACTTGGTGACATGGCTGAGCTAAGACAGGGGCTGGCAACTTCCGACAACAAGCGCTTTGTACGGCACTGGTGGGATGTGGATCCTGCTGAACTTGGACATCGCTGGTTCCCTTATGTCAAAGGTGCCGGCTCGCAGAGATGGTGGGCACCGGTCGAATATGTAGTTGATTGGCGTGATAATGGGTCTGCTATTAAAGAGGCTGTCAATAAGGCTTATCCGTACCTTAATGGCAACACAAATTGGGTGGTGAAAAACGAACAGTTCTATTTCAGAGAAGGATTGACTTTCTCTTTTGTTAACAGCCGGGGACTGGCAGTGAGGCGGTTGCCGCCCGGCTGTATCTTTGATGTTGGGGGTTCAGCTCTGTTTGCCCCTCCAGAGATGCTGGACTTTCTACTGGGCTATTTGAACTCCTCATTTGTCGGAGCAGTCTCTAAACTGCTCAATCCTACAATCAACTTTCAGGTCGGCGATCTTAAGGAGATACCTGTTCTTCCCTTTGATGACGCAGATATGGCTGAGATTGCAGGCATCGCCGGACAGTGCTGCGTCCTCACGCAGTTTTTGCATGAACCATATATGGTGCCAGTTCGAGACAGCGTCCCGCCAGTGGTTGCTGCTCTGATAGGCAGTGCTGAGCCTGAGACAATCTGGCAAGACTACTCAAGCAGGTTCTGTGCAGCACAACAACAGCTAGTTGCTCTGGAAGACCGCTTAAATGGCGTTGTGCTGCAAAAAGTGCGTGGGCGCTGGGTGGACTCAGCTGGTAAAGAAAGTGAAGTTGTGACCTGGATAGCAGAACAATCTTCGCTATCTAAGAGTAAGCATGTCCTTAAGGCAGGTGACTTTGCCAAGTTTATTGTCTCCCAACTGCTTCACCTGCAGCTCAAAGAATCACAAACAGTATCATTTGATAGTGGCACATGTGAACAACTCCTTGGCATAAAAGAAGCTGTCAGAAGGTGGCTTGAAGCTCAGCTCGGTTTACCGCTGTTTCAATACTTTGCAGAGCAGTTTGTGGCAGATAGCCGGATTCGCTATCATGGTGCTCCTTGCGTCCAATGCATAGTGCCTAATGGCGGCTCAAATGCTCCTCTGACTTTTATGACATTACGACCGACTGTTGAGTGGTAGATTGTTTATCAAGATGATTAGAATCTGTCGACGAGTCTTAATAAGACTGATGAATTTTCTCGACGTCGTTTTTAACCCAGGAATAACCAGGGCGGACTTCACTACCTGCTATGTAATCAGCTTCAAAGGTTACCTGCTGACGCTGTGATCCTGACGGAAATTCCAGTCCTGGATTGAAGTCCAGACTCCCAATGGCACTCATGAGTCCAGAATCAAAACGTGCTCCTCCAGAAGAGATGAGTGCCGGAATAATATGGTGATCTCTGGTGACTGTTATGCGCAGTGTGGCACGACCGGCTGCGTCGGCCCGCTCGCTCCAGCGTTCGTAAATTGCACTTGAGAGCTGATGGTGCCATCGTTCCCAGGCTAAGAGCATTTCGCGTGAACCACGCTCGGCGCCGATGTCAAATTGCGGTGGCAGTGCAAACTGGTCAGGCTTGAGCACGCCGGCCCGCAGGTCGTCTTGGTTTGCATTGCCGCGCAATGGCCCAGAGAATGCGGCAATGTCAACAGAAGTGGTCTGTGCATTTATGTTTGCTGCCTGCCTCGAAATGCGCAGTGAATGTGCCGGGCTGTCAGCTGGTCGGCTGTCTGGTCTGCCGGGAGCAGGCAGGCGCAAGCTTTCTTCTTCTGCAGAGACCCGACCCTGGAGCACTTCTGCTTGTGCTGCAGAGCAGTTAAGCATATGTGCAGTTATCGTCAGGATTGCCATGAATATCAACATGATCTTCCTGGCAGAGCAGTTGAGCTGGTTGGCTGCCTTCTGGTGTAGTGCTGACAGGGTCGGTTCTTGCACAGTCATGATCGAGGGAAGATCTCCTGGCACAGCTGTTGTATTATTCTGCAGTTGTCTTTTTAGTGCCTGTCCATAGGCATAGCCTGAGGACGAATCGGATCCGCCTGAGTGTGCGCAATTTTTCGCAGCGAAGGAACTCTTTGTATCGAGATTTTGTTTGCGTACTGCTGGTTTGTTCATGATAGCTAAAATCTGCTAAAGAGAAGCCCGGCGATGCCGCCAAGCAAAGCGCCGCGCATGGCTCCTTGCTTGATACTACCTCTCTGGTGATTAAAGACGGCAGCCATCGCGGCGCCAGTAGCGGCGCCAGCAAGACTTCCTGCTCCTGTCAGGCGGCTGGAGCTGTTGTTGTACCCATTGCCATGCGAGCTCAGTCCACAACTAAGACCGATGCCGGCAACTGCTGGTATCAAGCCGGCCAGTCTTCTCATGCCACCATCAGTTGATGCCCAGCCGTAATTGAGCGCTCGGCGTGGAGGGTTCGTCTCTGGTTGAATTGGTATCAGCTCTCCTGCCGGGCTGCCTGAGCCAGAGCTGCTGGCAAGCGCAGGGCTGGAGCCCGGTGCAACTGGCGGCAGGTTGTTGCGACTGGCTGCCTCCTGATCGATGCTGCCCTGGACAGTACGGTACATTTGATTGTTGGGGTCTTGAGCAATTGCTGCTCCAATGTGCCGGCGTGCTTGATCCAAATCCCCATTGCCTCTGTAAGCTTGGGCAAGTGCATACTGAACATCTGGATCGCCGGGTGTCTGGTGGGCAACCTGCTCAAGCTTGCTGACGGCAACGTTATACTTGCCGCTGCGATAAGCGATTGCTGCTTCAGCGCTCAATTGTTTCAGCTGTGTTCTTAGAGCCTCCTGCTGGGCAATCTGCTCGTCTTGCTGCCTTTGTCTGCTTGCTGTCCGATCGTGAATCTTGCCTTCTAGCGCAGTGATTGCTTGTTGCACTTCCACATCATTCGGGTTGGCGCGCAAAGCTGCCTGGTAGTGCTGGCTGGCGCTGTCTAAATCACCTTTGTTTTCAGCAATTGCTCCTAATGAAAAGTGGGCATCGCTGTTGTGCGCATCAAGCTGTAATACCTGGCGAAATAGGTTCTCAGCATCTGAGTTGTTGCCTTTTTGGTATTGCGAAATTGCCTGTCGCAAAAGGCTCTTTACCTGCTCCAGGCTCGTGCTAGCTGCTTTGTGACTGCTGTGCGAACTGTCGTCTGTGAGCTGTCTGGTGTAATCAGATGCTGGGGCAGGTGATGGTTGTGGCAGGTCGGATAAAAGGACTGTTGCCGATTGATCATATATCGGTGCTAGAGGGCGCAATTTGAGTAGCTGAGAACGGTTGCCCATCACCTTGGCTATTGTCTTAAGGCGGCTGCGGTTGCTGCCTTTGTGAACGATTCCAAAGATGCTGGTCTCAAGTGTGCTTAATCTGGATTCCTCCTGTTGAGCCGGGTGTGTCTTACCAAAAACAGATTGCTCGTAAGCGCTGATTTGAGCAAGCTCTGCTGGATTGGGAAGTGGAATGGAGGCAGAGGCAGGAATGATTAGCAGCAAGATAGACTGACTGGCACAAATAATTGCAGTTGCTACTCTGCTGGCTTCCTGCATATAAATCCCTCAGTGAAGCGATTTGCTCATCTCTGCCCATCTGCCAGGCGTGCAGTTCAGCTGAAATGAACAGGGCTAGTGACGCTTGAAGCGCCAGTGAGGTTCCAGTAGGTGGTGGATATTTTTGTTAGATTTCTCTTGAGCCTGTGAGGTCTTCTTGTCTAATATTTGTTGGTCCGGCAGACTTCTTTTACATCATTACGGTGCGCCTGGCCCAGACATAGCGTTTTAGAAGTGGTGCAGGTCGGAATCGTTCTCCCAGACTGTCAAATAACGCTTCTATCTCTTTGAGGCACTCTGCCAGCCCAATCTCGGAGGCTATTGCCAGTGGTCCTTTCTGCATGCCTAAGGCGGACATTAAGGCTAGATCGAGGTCGGCGGCTTCGCACACTTTTTCTTGTAGAGCAAGAAATGCCTCATTTATCATCGGCAGGAAGAGGCGCTCAACCTGAAACGGTTGTCTACTTGCAGCAGAGCCGTTAAGCTGCGCCATAATCTCTTTTACTTGAGGATTAGCAGTAGTTTTCTTTCTGGTTTGGCTGTCGTAAAGATAAAAGCCCCTGCCAAGTTTTTGCCCAAGCAGGTTCTCTTTGACCATCGCTTCCAGAAGTCTGGCAGGGCGAAAACGTTCTCCATATTCCTTGAAATTGAACTCGGACACTGACAGCCCGGCGTCTAATCCTATTTTGTCGCGCAGAGCCAGCGGTCCTATAGACATTGCGTAGCTACAAGCTGCTGAGTCCAGATCTTCTATAGATATGTCAGTTTCATTCAGGCACCACACAGACTCGTTAAGGAAGCGCCCTAATAATCTATTGACAAGAAAAGATGGACATTCGTCAACCCGGATAGCCAGCTTCCCAATCCGTTGAGCAAAATCAATTACAGTGTGTATGGTGTCTGCTGAAGTGTCCAGCCCGCTTATCACTTCAACCAGTTTCATCAAATGTGCCGGATTGAAGAAATGCATGCCTACAACTTTGTCAGGGCGGCGAGTTCTGGCTGCCAGACGACTGACAGCCAGGCTGGATGTGTTGGTAGCAAGAATGGCGTTAACGTTGCAGCATTCATCCAGCTCTTGCAAAACAGTTGCTTTGAGCTCGATATCTTCACTAACAGCTTCAATGACAAAGTCCAGCTCAGCGAACGCTGAATAATCTGTAGTGGGAGCAATCAGATTGCGCATTGCCGCAGCTTCTTCCCTTGGCAACCCTCTTGTGATCTGCGAGCCAAGCAGCCGGTCTACTCTTCCTATTCCGGCTCTGAGACAATCTTCGTTTTTGTCTTTCAGTATGACCGGGTACCCTCTGCTAACCAGGGCCACAGCAATGGAGCTTCCCATTGTTCCAGCTCCGACTATACCTGTCTTGCCGATCTGCATATGCAATTTTCGCTCCTGTGACGGTCAAGCAAATTTGAACCTAAAAAGACAACTGATTTCTGTTTAGTTCTGTTGCAAACTAGGAATAACCATAGGTGGTTCCCTTTGAAGCAATGTTGTAAATCCGCTAGTGGCAGTAGTTTGTAGCCGAAAAGATTTAATCGCTTGACATCGGGAAATTATTAAGGAATCCGTAGCTTTTTTGTAACGTCTCATTAGAATATTGACAAGTAGAACGTTTTTAAGAGCACTGCATTCCACTTCTCAACCAGAACCCATTGAAGCGGTCCGGGGGTGGCTATGTTCATCTATGTCGTTATTGCCTTTGAGCTAGCAATCTTATACACAGTATTTTGGTATGTCTACCAGCGCGAACCGAAGCCTTATAAAATTATTGGCGACCCCTGGGGTAAATATGATGATTCGGGGTTCACTACAGGTGGTGCAGATCCCATGCTACCACTGGTATCGGGACCTAGGTGCTCAGAGCGTCAGTGGTGGCAGCCTGCCCCAGCTCCGCAAGTCATTCCGGTTGTGAGCAGCGTTCGCTTGCAAAGAGTCAACTCGTTGCAATACAGGCGCATGGCGCATCGCCATCCGCCTGGGCGCCATCACAACATGCCATTGAGCTACCCTGTAAGGCGACCGAAGAAAACAGCCATTGACAGTTTTATCGACAAGTTGGCGCACACTCTTGAATCTTTTAATGTCAAAATACCTTGAACCGACTGCCCATCCTTGAGTGTCGCCTCAAACTAAAAAGAGTCGTTAACCGTTGCTGTCATATCCTCACGTATAATCGTGTGAGCAGCGGTCAGATCTTTTAAGGTGATTTAGTGTCCAACCTGCTTGCACCTCATGCAAACAGCTCGGCAGAGCAGGAGAGCTCTGCCGAAGTTCTTGTTAGAATCAATGACCTCAAGAAGCATTTCCCTATTCATAAAGGGTTCTTCAGCCGTCAAGTGGGCGCCGTCAGAGCTCTGGATGGAGTTAAGCTGGACATATTTGCCGGAGAAACTTTAGGGCTTGTGGGTGAGTCAGGTTGTGGCAAGTCGACTTTAGGACGTGTTGTCCTGCGGCTGCTTCCTGCTACAGCAGGTTCAGTAACTTTTGCTGGTTGCGATGTTCTCAACTGTGCTGCTCCTGTTATGAAACAGCTGCGCAGACAGATGCAGATTGTGTTCCAAAACCCATATGCCAGCCTTGATCCGCGCATGACAGCCGGGCAGATTATAGCTGAACCGCTTGAAGTACATAAAGTTGCTGCTGGTGAGGTATTGCGGGAGGCTGTGAGCACTGCGATGGAGCTGGCTGGCTTAACTCCTGATATGAGCAACCGTTATCCGCATGAGTTCTCCGGTGGGCAGAGACAACGCATTGGTATTGCGCGAGCTTTAGTGCTGCGTCCCAGGTTTATTGTGGCTGATGAGCCGGTCTCTGCGCTTGATGTCTCTGTTCAAGCCCAGATCCTCAATCTTTTGATTGATTTGCGCAAAGAGTTTAAGCTCACTTATCTCTTCATTGCACACAATCTTGATGTTGTTCGCTATATTAGCGATCGCATAGCTGTAATGTATCTTGGCAAGCTGGTCGAACTGGGGCTTTGTGAAGCTGTTTATACAACACCGCTACACCCGTACTCTCAAGCACTAATAAGTGCTGCCCCTGTCCCTGATCCGGCAGCTGACCGCAGCGGACGCATCATTTTGCAAGGCGATTTGCCCAGTGCCGCCAACCCGCCCCCAGGCTGTGTGTTTCATACCCGCTGTCCGCTTGTCCAGGATCGCTGTAAGGTTGAAGAACCGCTCTTCCGCGAGATTGTGCCCGGGCATCTTTCAGCTTGCCATTTTGCTGAATCTTTGCTGCCGCAAAAGCTTAACCTGCCTAAGCAGAGTAACAATTAAAGTAGATTCTCTATTGTTGTTTTGTCTTGCCAGTGTCGCTCAATCGTGGACGCAAGTTGGTGAGAGAGCCATCTGTGCGGAACCAGGTTGAGCCGAAGATGCCTTTGTCAACTATTTCGTTATAGACTGCAAATACACACTTGCCTGGTCCTACACCCAGATCTTCAAGCAACGGTGCAGTCCATTTGCGCAAAGTAGCTATGCGTGTGGCGTTGCCTGTGATGACCCAGATGGGAAAGCCGGTCTTTAAGAAGGCACGAATTTTGGGTTCCCAGTGTTTTGTCTGTCTGAAGTTGCCTGTGTCTATCTCGAGGAGTACCTTAATCAGGTCGGTGCCTGGATAGCGGAATGAAATAGTAGCGTCAGCCTGCTCTTCAGTGGCTGGAGAGTCTTCTGAAAGCTCCTTCCAGAATTCACGCCCAGTTATCCATTCCAGATTAGATACTAGTTGACTGGCTTCTGCCTCTGTCATGGCCAGTCTTATGTCAACCAGACGCAAGAAGTGCTCTTTGTGGTAAGTATGAGGCGGTCCGGTGGGCACAGTCTCCCAGGAGATACCACGGTGATGTTCCAGAGCTTTGGCTCCAGCAACTGTAAGAAAATAGATGAGCTCAGGACGCCCCCGACCTTCCATCCTGCCGCTGGAGGCAGAGCCGGTAAAGCCAGCTTGTTGTAGCCTACGGAGGCGCTTGCGTGCCGTCTCGTAGCTTATGTCTGAAAAGCACAGCCGTGCTAACTGGCTTGAGCTGACAGCTCTATGCAGATACAGTTGGACCAACGCCCAGATGTCCCGCTGCATTAAGACAAGGCTTTTTCGTTTAGGCTTTAACTTGACAGGCTTTTCAGTCATCTATTGCCAACGGCTCCCGGTGTCTATTTAGTACCCCTTAAATAAGATTGTAGAACATTCGTTGGGCATTAGCATGACGTAGATGCTAAATCTTCGGCTTTTGTCAGTGCTTGAATTCCAGGAAAGCAAGCTTTTTGCTCTAGCTACCCCACAAAAGCTCCTGACATGCCCTCTCTCTTAACTGCTTCTATTCGCCTGTGGCCGGTTTGACAAGCAGCTCGTAAGGTCTTACTGGATTACGATAACCACCGGCTGCACCGTCGTAAGTTTCAAGCGGCATGTTGTACAGCAGCCCTGAAGTTGGATCTTTCATACGCTCATAGCCCATAGTTGCTTCTCTGCGTGCTTGCGAGATGCGATCTTGACTTAGCCCGCGCAGCTCCCACGATTTTTGATAATCGCCGTAAATATAATCGAACGGGATGTTGCGTGCTGGCATGAGGCGGTCGTTCTGCGCTACGTGACCCATATTAGTTACAGTGATACTTTTAAGCAGTGCTGGTGCCCAGTATTTATAACGTTCCCAGTTTGCCGGAGCAGTGTGAAAACCTTCCATAATCCCATCCCACTGGCCCCAGGCGTTGCTCACCTTACTTATGATTTGTCCATGTTGTACCTGACCTCTAAAAATGAAAGTGAGATCGAATCTCTGTACGACAAAATATGCTCCGCCTACTGTCGGGATGTTGCGCTCGCTGCGCACACCCAGGCAACGAATGTTGCTGTAGCCTGATCGCGGCAACATCCAGTTGATGAACCCCTGCGGGGTCGTCGAACCTCTCGTTCCGCGGAGCAGGACTGAGAAGGCGGTCGTACTGCCGTCAGGTGATTTCATATCGACGCCGTTAGTGCTATCTGTAGCGCGCCAGCCTGGTGGCATAGCATAACGATAACATTGCCCTTGATGCCATTGCAGAACAGGACGCGCTGCCACTGCAGCCTCGGGTGCTGTCGGCCAGGCTGAAGCAGTGCCAAATAAAGAGAGCAGAACCAGGGCGAGGCTGACTGAAGTTAGATACCTTAACTGGCAGTATTTCATAATACAGTGTGACTCCTGTGTTTCCAAAGGGCTTAAGTTCGCGCCTTCAACTAACCTGATTGCTATCCAGTAAACAATCATACAAGTAAGCTCTGACGCCTGCTTTAGAACTCTACCCCTCCTCCGGAGCGGCGCTCGCGCTGGGTGCCGAGTCCGGGGGGTGGCTCTGTAGGTGCTGGCTGAGCAGCCTGCGGTAGACCAAGGCGAGCCAAATCAGGGCTTAAGCTGGTCAACGGTTGACGCTGTCCGGCTCTTGCTGCCTGGTCAGCCTGGTCTTGAGCTGCCGGCAACTGCTGGCTGTGACCAGGAGATACAGTCGGTGCCACAGCGGTTGGGAGTGTAGTTGTCACAAATCCCTGAGGCATAGCTGCTCCGAACTGGTCGGACATAGCAGGACGTGGTGCTGACTGTGTACCTGCTATCTGAGCAGCTTGCTCGCTTAAGTAAGATGGATGTGGTGGCAGAGTTTGCCCGGTCATGTAGTTGGACGCTGCCGCCGGGGCAGAACTGGCGTGCTCGGGCGACCCTTCTGCTGGTAGCATCTGTGCTGGCATCTGGTTAGCTGTCTCTAAGGTTGACATGGCAACTTCCACTGCAGCAATCTCTTCGCTAGCAATCGGTTTGCCACACTCTATGCAGAACCTTCCTTTACCTGCTGCTTGTCCGCAATGTGGGCAGGGGCGTTCAGCTTGCGCTGGCTGCACAGGTGGCATAGCAGTTGTCGATGTAATTGGAGCGACAGATGCTGCTGGTGCAAGCTGAGTTGCTCCGGTAGCTCCCAGGTGTGAGCTGCCGGCAACACCAGGCGGGAGTTGGAACTGTCTTTGAGTTGACCCAGGTGCTCCAGGAATGCCACTGCCGTGACCGCCAGCTTCTGGTGGGACCCCAGGCGGTATGTGACGTCCTGAGACGTTGTGCAAGAGGTGCAGTCGAGCAATCTCTTCGATACCCCTGAAGTCGACCATCAACGGTTTGACTTCAGCAAATTCAGCATCTCCAGCTGGAGAGAGGTAGACCAGAGCATGATATTTCTCCATACGCTTAATTGAGTCTGGATCTACACGGGCGACAACTTGCTGAGAGTGAATCCTGTTCCATGTGCTCGGGAAGATACCAAAACCTTTGGCTTCGTAGTGGTCGGAGATACCAGGAACTATGATGGCATGCTTGCCGATTTCTTCTGAGAAGAAGCGTGCTGTCGATTCATCAGCATTGTGCAAGCATATGCGTACTGCCGAGTTGGAGAAGATAGTCTTCAATTCGGAAGCACCTGACGATGTTGGATCCCCTGTGGCGGCTTTGCCTGTAATCTGGCTTATGTTCTGCAGGATAACTGCAAGACCGCCGTTGGCGCCACGGACAATGGCTGACAATCTGCCGGCTATGTCCATGTTCAATGTTTGATATTCATCAAAGAATGCGAACAAAGGAAGAATGTTGGCAGTACCATATCTGGTGTGCAACGCTTGTTGCAGTTGATAGACGAAGCAAGAAGCTAACGACTCTGCATCAGGACCTAGAGAAGCCGGGGCGCCAAAGATAAGCACTGTAGGCTCATACATGGAACCTCGCATGTCAATGTTCGATTTGTCAGTGACACGCAGCACGTTCGGGTTCTTGAACATTCTCAACCGCCCGCGAATACCCTGGATGTTCTTATCCCAATCTGTATCCGTACGGATGATTGATGAAAGCATCTGAGTGAGTTCATTAAGGTCAGCTGCATCAACATTGGCATTGCTCTTCAGCCTGCGTAGAGACTCGACTATGTTGCGGCGATTGTTGACCAGGCGCATGAGCCCGCGAGGGTTGCAAGGTAGCGGCAAAATTTCGGAAGCAGTTCCATTTTCATCTTCACCGGCAACCATGACTGCGCCCCACTTAAGAAGAGTAGCCAGCCCGGAGATATAACCGTGATCTCGCTCTGCCCAGTGTTGCTCCTCTGGTGGCAGTGAGTTGACATCCTGCACGATTGATGAGGCAAATGTGATTGGATCCAGATCAAGCGGATTCCAGTGAATGGACTCTGAATCGAGCGGGTTGAAGTAGAGAGTTTTAAAGCCTGCAGATTGAGCTTCAGGCAAGACTGTATATTTGAAGCCTTCGCGCCTTTCGTCAAGGTTGGGGTCGTTGGCTTTAGCTTCCAGAGCGATAATAACGCATGGTTTAGCTAGCATAGCCTTTATGATGGCGCGCATCAAAGTAGTTTTACCAGAACCGGAAGGGGCAACCATGAAGATGTTCTTGTTGGGCAGTCGTCCTAGCGGAATTGTGACCGGCAGGTGTGTGCGGGCCAGGAAGCCAAACGGTATGACTATTCCGTCTTGATCTGTCCATGAGGCGTCAGGATTACGTTTCCCCATGCGGCCATGACGCCGCAGGTTAGGTGGGCAGAGGTATGAACGCTCATATTCACGTGGTGAAAGCAAGCCGGAAGGTGGAGAGAATGTGCGCAGAGTCTGCCATGGGAACAGACGTTTCTTGTGTGCTGCAGCAATAATGAGAGCTAGAAGGACGAGAGTGGGCAACAGAATGGCAATTGAAGTAGCATCCAGGAAGCCGTGTGCTCTGTAGCCAAATGAAGTACTGTTGATATGTCCCTGAACACCTTCCATGCGCAGGTTCTTTCCTTGAATGGACTGGTTCATGGTTGGCGGTTGCCCGGCACCTGTGCTGGCCGGCAGTGCTGCATCTGACGGGGCTGCTGAAGTATTGCCACCATTAAGCAGTTGTGCGCCAGGTTGAATAAGCGGGTTGGGTCCGGACGAAGCTGGTGCTGGAGCTACCTGTGCGGCTCCGCCGGCAACCATATTTGTGTCTGGAGCTGGAGCAGCCGGTATTATGCCGGCTGGTGCTTGCTGTGATACCGCTCCGCCATCGTTGGCTGCTGCATGCTGATTGGTCGCAGCTGGTTGAGCCATGACAGAACCTGATCCGGCAGGCGTTGCTGTCAGCTGCGGTGTCTGCATACTTGGCGTAACCAGGAGTTGCCCTTGCTGCATCTGCTGGCGGCGCTCATACTCTTTGGCGCTTATCACTTCGCCGGACTCAAGATCCTTGTACCTGGCGATTACACCGCGATCATCAATTTGTGCTCTCCAGCTCATCCGGATATCCTCACAATATTAGTGCTCCGCCTGTCTGCCTTGTCAGATTTTATCTGCAAGCAGGCAGCTTTTCCCTGACTGCTTGCAGTCGCTGCTACCACAATTAGATATTTACCCTCTAAGTTCATCTCTTCCCACCTACATGCTCTTGCCGCCTTCACTGATACCGGCGATGCGCATCCCTTCCGCAGTCATCTTGACCAGATATTCCAGTTTTACTGCTCTGGTGGTTGCTCCTTTGCCCGGTATATTGAGTATTTGGTTGCCGCTTACATAGACAACTACAGATCCGTCAGCAAGTGGCTCGCCTACGCTGATGCTACTTGCCTGAAACTCGCTTTTCAGTCCAGCTTCATTAAGTTGTTTGGACAGATCAGGTGTCCAGATATTTTTCCGATAAGCCTCTGCGCAATCGGGTGTCATGGCAAGGATTGCTCGCTCCTGGCTGGTTTGGGCTGAACCAGCACTTAAGTCCCAGGCTAGTGGCAGCCACTGCTCAATGAGTGTTTTGGCCAGAAGCGGGTCTGTTAGTTTAGCTTGTGCTGAAGTAGGTACCATGGCAGCAGCAGCGCCTGAGGCAGCCGGCGCTGAAGCTGAACGCCTACCGGATACATCCGGATCACGCATATAAGCGGGTGCCGGTCCTTTGTGTCGTGTCGGCTCTGGTGTCGGCATGAGCAGTACGCAGAAAAAGATGCCGGCCATCATTCCTGCCAATCCCACTACGATAAGCGTCAATCGATATCTTTCTCCGGCTTGATAATCGAACATTATTTATGCACTCCGCTTACTCGTCCCTCGTTCGCTCCGTGCGACAAGACGCTCCGCTCGTGAAAGCTCATCGCTTCCCCTCGCTGTGCTGTCTTTTTGTCATTAACGTGAGCGATCATCTTTTCGTAGCCTCATTGAGCTCCCAGGAGCTCGGGTGTGAATGTGTCAGGTGTTATGCCCTGGGCTAGCAGGTGGCAGGCCCATCTGGCGTCGCCGTTGCAAAGTTCCATCATTTGTGAGCGTATGGGTTGGTCGTAGTTGGGCTCTGTTGTTGCTACCCAGTACATGAAGCGGGGTACAACCAGCTTTATGACGCCGCGTGACAGCTTGTGATAGATAAGAAAAGCTTCTGAATATTCGCGGTTCTTTCTCGTCAAGTGAGCAATAGATGACATCTCAGCTGGTGTCAACCCGCATGATTCTCTTATAAGTTCAAAATTGCTCGGGTCGTTGCCGAGAATAATCTTAATGGCGCTATTTGTAGCCAGGTTGCGGGCCCTGTCGTCACGCAGCAGGTCGTTCAACTCTTGCGATATGCCGATAAAGAGAAGACCTAAGTGGCGGCTTGTACGCGAGGCGTCTTCTACTAGAGTTTTGCCACCTTCATAGCGGAGCAGTCTCCACAGTTCGTCTATACAGAAGACGAAGCGGGCTGGTTTGCCTTGTGCCATCTGGTCAGCCTTATGCTGGGCAGCTCGTCTTAAAACGAAGTCAGAGACAAAAAGAGTAACTACTGCTTCTAAGGTCTTGTCATGGGACAGCTCGGATGTATCAAAAACAATGAGCTGTGCATCCATCGGAATGGAGGTTGGTCCATCAAACAGCTTGCCGAAGATTGCTCCTTTGCAGTAAAGGCTGAGGCGGTTAGCCAGATCTTCACAGGTGTCGCCACGCCGCAGTCCCAGGTGTTCGACAGCTTGCTTGCGCAACCAGGCAACTAAGTCAGATTCAATCGGATTGCGTCCTTCGATGGCACACTCTTCATAAATCTTCTGTATGCCTTGCATTAAGATTGGCTTCTCATCCTTGTTCAGCGCTTGCTCGCCACGTTCGCCCAGCATGACAGAGTGGAAGTTCAAGATCTTAATTATGTGTGATTCAGGCGGCTTGGCTGGATCAATTGCTTTGCCGTCTTTGTCGGCATATGGCAGGTCGTAAAGGTTTATGCAGACAGATCCATCAGGTCCGAGTCGGATGTAGCTGGCATCGTCATAAACTTCAGTGAGCATCTTGTACGATCCCGACCTGTCGATGATTACTGTTTTGGCGCCGGCAAGAGTCTTCAGTTGAATTATTTGCTGGGCCACCATTGATTTACCTTCGCCAGGCTGACCGAAGATGATGCACAAAGCGTTTGGCAGCTTCTCGTCATAAGGGTTGAGGAAGACAGGTTCAAGAGTCTCTTTAGAGAAGCCTAGCCAGTCACCGACACTGGAGCCGAGTTGAGCATGAACAAACGGGAAGGAGTTGCGCACTGTAGGTGTGCGTACAGCTTTGCCACGGCGGGTGACATCGATGCCCAGACCGGGCAGAGAGCCTACAAACAGAGCTTTCTGCTCGTGATAACCAATGACGAAACGGGCGCCACGGCATTGTGGAGCAGCAGTGCGCACCATTTCAGTGCCGCGATTCAAATCGTCAAGCGTATCTGCACTTAAAGTGAAATAGACAGCATAGTTAAAGACTTCTATGTTTGTTGTATAAAGCTCGGAGCCGACTGACGCAGCTTCCTGTGCCTTTTCAGCTTCTTCCTGATTTGCAGCTGAGCGTTGTCCGAGGATGCCTTGATATGTGTTGGCAGTAGCTTGTGCTTGCTTGCGTTGTAAATTCTTGCGGAAGATGTCTTTGTCGAGCTTGTGGGCAAAAATGTTCAAGCGCCATTCACAGTTCAAACGTAGCAGTGGTGAAAGCCAGAGTGGTCCTGTGCGCTCGGGCAGTCGGTTCATATAGAGAGTTCTGCTGTATTTTGCTTCCTGCTCGCCTGTCTCAGGATTAATCTCGCTGAGATCTGAGATTGTCAGATAGTCAGGGGCACTGAAATCATAACGTGAATCAGTCAGCTGCTGGCGGATTGTGGCTGGTTCGCAATCCGGGAATATGCGACGGATGGCTGCCGGAGTTGGACTTTGTACTGGACGTAGCGGTTTCGGCAAACTGCTTTGACCTCTGCTAGCTAAAACAGGATTGACTTCACGATAAAGCATCTGGAAGTATTCAATTGCTCCTATTGCTCTGCCTGTCATGCCGCAGTTAGCCAGTTGAGAGATGTGTCCCTGGGCTCTCTGCACCAGGGTGCTTATATTTTTCTGGTGATGACCTACTGTCTGCCGGGCTGCCTGATTTGTGAAGGCGTCCTGGATCCGTCCAAGAGTACAGTCGAGCCAGCTTTGCTTGGCCGGTTTCTCGTTTGGTGGACGGTAGCAGAATGTGACATAAAACTTGAGTTCAGGTATGAAATTTTTTGCCAGGAGGAAAGCTTTGTCACTTTCAACAGAACGGGCGACATACTTAAGGAAGTCGTCGTCGACAACTTCTACAGGGTGACGGGCAAAATACTCTCTATTGCCTACGTTGTGACAGACAACAGTAAGCTGTACTGAAGTATCAATTGAATTGAGAAAGCCGGTGAAATGATTCATGAGGGAGACAAGTCTAATCTCGTCAAAACCGCTTACATGAACTCCGTCCACTTCAAAGCAACATCTGTAGCTGCCATCTTTGAGGACAATTATTCCGAGTCCTGTAGTGTCATCTTGAAAGAGGTCCCAGATTGGTAGCAGCCCGGCAGCTGACCCGTGCGGTCTTGGCACTGCTCCGGAAGGCAGCTTTGCTATGGCGATACTGTCAGCAGTTTCTGCTTTAGAACGGTTGAAAAGCCCGGCAAGACCGCTGTTATCTCTCATATACTGCCTGGAAATTGAAGCTACCATTATCTTACTCGCAAAAGTCAATCAACTGTTCATCGACCAAAAAACGTGTGGGGTTGGGATCCGGACCTGGGATATAAACTTTGGAGGAGAGGAAGAAAGAAAGTATCATCTCCCAGTGAGCTGCCGAGTTGTTGATAGTCACCAGGGCGTAAATAGGTCCTAATAAGCCAAGAAAGATGGCTGCATCCAGCCTCAAGTCTTGTCCTGCAAAAGGGATTGGATTAAGCCAGGAGTAAAGTTCACTCGAGATTATTAAGCTGCCAAGAATGGCTATCAGCTGGTCATAACGTAGTCCGAACAACTTTGGTTGGTCTTCCAGATTTAGTGGTGTGATGTCGTCCATTTGCCGTTACTCCTGGGGTAAAACTGACTCTTCTGGCTTGCCTTTGACACAGAAGAGCAGCTCCACTAAATGTTCAGGTAAAGCTGCTGGCGCCTGGTCGCCTGATGTAGCCTGTACTTTCTGGCGTTCCACCAGTTCGGGCGGCAACATTGAAGATGGACCAACCTGATTGAAATGATTGACAGCTCCTTGAAAGTCGCCTGACTGCCGGCACAACTCGCCAAGCAGATACTGGTAGTAGTCGCGATTCCCCTGCCAGTTTTTGTCTCGCAAAGCGCGTTCCAGTTCACCACCAGCAAGCTCCAGCCAGCGCTCGTGTGGTTGTCCGGCCTCACGCGCGCACCAGCAACCGTTGAGCGCCAGTAAAGCTAAATCCAGGGCGTGAGCACCATTTTTCCGGCCGGTTAAAACAGCATGGGCAAACTTCTTGGGCTGGTCGGCAATAGGTGTCGGTGGGACAAAAACTGACTGGAGCATATGCGGTCTGAAAGCAGTGTACCACCAGGTATAGCTGCAAGCCGGGCACATAGCCACCAGTGCTGCTCTGATTGCAGGATCTGGTAGCACTCTGTGCAAGTCGGCTTCAATGGCTGTCTGCGGTGTAATAGCCGGCATAGTAAGCAGTGTGGGCGTAGCAAACATTGAGTTGCATTGTGGGCAAACTACTGTGGTTTGGCGGATAGTGAACTCTGTTTGCATTGTCTTGGTTATAAGTGTGGCTACTGCACAGTCTTAGTGTATATCTGTCTAACCGCTGAGTGAATCGGGGGAACTCCCACAGCCATGGGGTAAATCCCATCTCATCTAAAGTATCCTGGGAAGATTACGCAACTGAGTAAGCTTTCCGCGGCAGCAGCCAGCTCAGATCCAGAGGGCAGTGCATCCAGGACAGTTACGGGTTGGAGCCACGGTTTTGTGCCTGGCGTCCAGAGTTGGACAGTCTGGCGCGCAGATCGTTGATGATTGCAGAAGATAATCTGTGTCCAGGCAATGGCGAATAGCCAGGATGCTCGAGAAGTATCTGCACCGTATTGTATGTTGGTTCAATAGGCGGCTCGTTGCCGTAATTGTATTCACATAGATCTGAGGCAGCTTCAATTTGTGGGCGCGCAATCTTGCTCGGGCTGTGGCCGCTGCTGACCATTCTCTGTACAGTCTGAACATAGTTCTGGTTGACATTACCGTTGCCGAGGACACGCGCTGCTACAGCAACTGTGCTCAGCATGTGCCTTTGTCCTGGGTCTTGATAATAATGGTTGATGAGACCAGCTACATTGGGGTCTTGCATCTGCTGGTCAGTTATGCCGGCATTGTAACAGTCGATCATCATGTATGCAGCATTGTGGAGCGGTGCAGTATTGGCAGCGCCAGCTACTCCTGCTAAGTCTCCCTGACTGACAGGCACTGTTGATGCTCCGCCGTCACTGCGAACCTCAACTTGTACGTTCTGCCTGGTGGTGCTGTCGGCGCCGCCACCGCCACCTACTGCTCTAGTATTGGAATATACCTGCGGATTACTGGTGGTTCCGCCTGGCATCTGCATAGTGATATTTTGCACAGTGGCTGAGCTGTCCCCGCTGCCGCCACCCGGGCGTACTTCTACATCTATATTTTGTTCGACTACACTTTGTCCGGCTACGCTGCCGGAAGGAATATTGACATTGTCTGGAGCAACTGGCTGCTGCGTATTGTCTGGTTGTACCTGAGCTTGTACGTTGACTGTGCGCCGCCTTACGCCGCCTCTTCCTGATGACATAAGAGAACGGAGATTGAGATAAGCAGTATTTGCGTCGCGACAGCGTGGATCTTGACTCAGAAGAGCTACTGTCTGGACCATCGGTACAGAGACATCGGTTCCACCTGACTCAACCTGGACGGCAAAAATAGCTTCAACTTCAGATTTGCCCAGTCCGGTGGCAATCCTGCCTACAGCAGCGTCGAGCACAAGTGGATCGGCATCAGGATATTGAGCATCAGCTATGTCGGTGGCGTATTTAGCCACTGCTGGCATGGCTGCTTTGCGTTGCCACTGCGGCATTCTCATTACATAGGCGTTGCCTGAAGCTGCTCTGTTGGCCTCAGTCACTGGATTGCCTGAAGCATAAAGTGCATCAGATGCTGGAGTATAATTCGGGTTCCATGGAGAAGACGGGCTGGAAGCGTCTGTCATCCAGTGGACAGCCCGGGTATCATCGTTGGTGCCCCACTCGCCGAAGCGATTTTTGAGATATTGAGTATAGTTATTTCCTTGCCCGCCGCTAATATAAGCTTCAGAGCCGACAGCTGCTTGTGCAAATAGCGCCCGATTAAAGCTTTGTTTGGCCTGAGCTGTCTCTTTGAATGAGCGACCGTTGTAAGCCATGAAGCCTGCGGCTGCTCGCTGGAACAGTCCTTTTGGTGAGTCTGCACCAGATTCAATAGCTGATTCGCGAGCAGCATCAAAAGCTAAAGGATCGTCGTGGAATAGCTCTGCATAGCCTCCTGCCATGACAAGATGTGCTACTTCTTCAGGAGAAGCTCCCTGGCGGGCACGCATATGGCGGAGGTTGCCTTTGCCGTCGCCTATTAATCTGTTTGTTCCGTCGGAAGAATAACCAATTGAATTGTTTTCGAATTTACGAGCTCTCTCAGCAGCATTTTTTATCGGCACAAACTTATAACCGGAGTGATCAAATTTGGTAGCTGGGTTCATGACTCCGCTGTCAGCTTCACCATGCTGAAATCTGCCTTCCAACATTTCGGCAAAACGGTCAGCTGGTACAGCTTCACCTGTGCCTGCCACTAAGGTGGGATCAGCCATACCTCGTTGTACTCCGGCAGGAGAGATGCTGCGTGCCATACCAGTAGCCAGACCTAGAGCTGCAGCTGAAAATGTTGCGCTATTTGTCCCTGGTGTAGCTGCTCCAACAGCTGGCTGAGCTACTGGCAAGCCCTGTGCAGGTACTGCTGCTGCCTGTTGATCTGCCTGCGCCATGTTCGGCGACGCCTGTCCTGGTGTGTTGAGCCCTGGAGCTGCCTGTCCGGGTAGTGCCTGTCCTGGTGGTCGGTTGCCTGGCTGTCCTGGTGTATTTAGTCCTGGAGTTGCTCCTCTTTGTGTTGCTTGAGCACCTGTGCCGGCTTGCCCAGATAGCGGTTGTCCAGTGGCCGCATTTCGTATATTGGTGAGAAGTTCAGGATCTGCTGCACCTGTCGGCAGTCCGTTCATAGCCTGATTTTGTGTCTGCTGCATGCCGCGGGCAGCAAACTGTTGAGTGAGCCCGTAGTTGAATAGTTGTGCTGTTTTGTTGCCGGCTCCGTCAGCCAGTCTCTTGATACCGGCCATAGCAAAGCCGGTGACCAGTCCTGTACTTATAAAGTCTGACATCGGGCTGATCTGGGCACGCGAAAGGAAGCTGGGCACCTGAATCATAAGCTGGAGTATTCCTACAGCCAGCATAATTTTACCCCAGGGATTAAAGTCTGAGTTGAGAAGGATAACCATTATTTTGAGCAGTCCTACCCAGACGAATGTCCAGAGGCTTACTTCTACAAATGATTTGACAAAACCTGCAGTAACAGACTCAGTGTCAGGAGTGGCAAAAAAGACTAGGAATATTGGAGCAAACATATACATAGCAACCAGAAGTGCAGTCTGGATAGCTTTGAGCACCAGGAAGTAGATGAGCTCAGCAATTAGCACTACTCCCAGAACGCTCCAGATGATAAGCCCGGCAAAAGATACTGCGTCGCCTACTGTACCGAGTACCAGCCCGCCGGCTCCCTCGGCGGCTGCGCCGCCGCCAGCAGCAAGAATCACTGGTGCAAAAGCATTAGCCAGGGCAGCGGCACCTGCAACCAACCCTGCTTTGATGGCTGCTTGCATTGCTACGTCCAACATTATTACCTGGTCGGCTGAATTAAAGTAGATTGCTTTAATCATCTCATTTGCAATCTGAATTTCAAAAGCATAAATAGTTGGCCAGGCCAGAAGCAGACCGGCTGTAAAGATAAGCCTCCCCACTGCTCCCATGAGGTTGCCGCCGCCTCTCCAGGCAGCTTCGGCCCAGTACTTCCAGATGCAAAGAATAAAAAGCAAAAGAAGTAGATCGATAGCGATACCATACATTACATCAGCTGCCTGGCGGATATAAGGTGAGATGTCGTCGACTACACCACCGCCTCCATTGAGACCGTTCAGTCCGTTGACCGGAATGTTTGGGTTAAGGACAAAGATGCGCAGATACTTTGTGAGGAAAGCTGCAGTGTCTGCCACCCAGCCATCGATAAACTCAGAGAGCCATTTGCCCAGGAGCTGCCCGATATTGGCAAAAAGGTTGCTTACTATATCGTCCGACCAGACCTGGTGCACTCCCCAGAAAATATCATTGTATTGACCGCCTATCGATCCTTTTAATTTGTCAGTGACATCTGTTACCACTGAGTCTTTATTTTGTTCAGCTGCCTGAATGACCAAAGTAGATGGAAGCGTTTTGTAATGCTGTGAGGTCTGATCGGTTGACTGTGCCTGCTTGGACAGAGAGGGATCATGGTTGCCGTCACCGACGTGGATTGGCAGGGTGTTATTAAGATCTGGCGGCTCAGTTTGAGCCAGGGCATTGATTGCGATTAATAAGTAGGGTGCCAGTAAAAGAAGGAAAACCACGGCTGCCTTAAAAAAACTGGCAGTTCGTGGCAGGTGGCTTGGCCGGGTCCGTTCGGATATTCTGGCTTCTCTGGCAGAGAGCCGCCTCCTTGAATCGCTTAGATAGGTGGTACCGGCAAACACTGTTTAAACTCTTGATCTTTGATGTGATTTACTTTAATGACGGCTCTAACCTTTCTTATTCCCGAGGAATCTGGGTTGGAACCGGCTGAGAGATTTTATTCGTCTTGATTGGGGAAAATCCCCCTGAAGGATTCGGGCCGGCATAGGATGCCGGCCCGAAAAAGGGAGTTGTTTAGAGACCGCCGCCCAGTCCTCCGAAGTTGTTGATTGCGAACGTGCCGATTAAGTGAACCGCAGTTGGTCCACCAAAACCGATTCCCAGTCCTTTGGCTACGTTCATGGCGGCTTCACCACCATCACGTTGACCGAAGGCAATCTTCATTCCTGCCATTGAAGACGGGATTGTCGAAAGCGCAGTTACGACGCGGGAAATGTCACGAGCGGTGTCATAGCCGAAGTCAGCCATCTGACCAACTTCGTTTGATTGCCCGTAGCGGGGGTCTACAGGAGCTCCCACTAGTCCTTGGGCATGTGCTACTTGATCGTAAACACCTATGGCCATGAGCACTAGTTGTGGGGCCAGGAGAAATCCCACGCGACAGGCAACCTTGAAGGCGCTCGAAGATACTATCTTCTTGCTGATTAATTTGATTCTGGTTACCATGTTTAACCTCCTAGGTTGTCAGTTGAATTTTGATTGACCTGTTGTGCCAATTCGTTAGAGAAAGAGAGATGCCTACTGTTGGTTCAAGACCTTGCCAAGCACGGTGGCTTGAGCTGTTGAGCCGTCTCCCGCGTATGAGGCGGGTAAGAATGGACCAGGAACGTATCCACCACCGTAGCTGTCGATCTGCTTTTTGGCGTCAGCGACAACACCTTTTGATTCCTTTGCGCGAGCAAGTACGGCGTGAACATCCTTTGATGCATGGTTGCTGCGATGAGCCACCACTGGTTTGCTGAAGTGTGCTGCTTTGGCTGGGGCAGCTTTGGCAGCTACTGGAGCAGCAACAGATTCAGGCTTGTTGGCTACTACAGGGGCGGCTGCTTTGCCAAAGGCGGCATTGAATTTAGGTATGCCAATCTCAGGGGTGGCTTGTGTAAAGCTTGTGGTAGCAGCGGTGACTTGCTGCGCGGCCGGCTTGGTCAGCATTTTGGGCGACAGTCCAAGAAAAGAAGGACCTTGCGGGACAGCACCATTTTTAACTTGATGTGGAGCCTCAGGGACCGAAGCTGGAACATGTGACATTTCGACACGATAAATGTTAGGAGCATAAGTGAAGCGGGCGTTCCCGGAATCTGCAGCGAAAGCTGCCTGTGTGGTGGCGGCTGTCATTATTGCTGCTACAACAGCGAGCTGAAGGCTTGCGATATAAGTGCTCTGACGGCTGGCAGCCGTTGCATTGCTATTGATAATCAGTGTCTTCATCGCCTTAAAACCTGAATCCGTTACGTACACCAAAACCTGTTGCGCCCAGACCGAACATACCGAGTCCTATTGGGTTTGTATAAAGAGATCTTGAAACAAGCGATCCTAGGAAAAGACCGGTGCCCAATCCAGCTACTGCACTTACTGCGTTAGACAAGCCGCCGCGGCGGATGTCCTGCTTCTGTGGCGCAGCTTTAACGCTGCCTGAAAGTGTTTGCGAGCCGGCAGAGCCTGGTTGTACCCAGTTTGATTGTCCGGCTTGGGCTGTCCCTGGTGAGGCGTTAGCTATCTGTGTGCCGAAAGAGCCGGGTTGGTTGTTGAAACCCTGTCCACCTTGGGAAGCTCCAAACTGGTTGGAAGAGTTAAGTGGAGTAGTTTGTGACTGTCCTAAAAGTTGATCGTATGTGGACTTGCGAGCATCCTGTGCAGTTTGCATGCCGGACATAGGATCAGGTTGCAATTCTGGTGTGGACATCTGTGCTGCTCTTGATTGAGCCTGGCTCTGCACTAGTTTATTAGCTGCAGCAGGATCAAGCGGAACAACTTCAGGTGGCAATAAAGAGTCTTGCTCTGCTGCCAGATTTGCAGATGTGCCAGCATCAAAACTTTGAGCAGAGGCAGCCAGATCTGCCCCATTGCCAACTAACATAATAGTGGCAGCGAGAAGCGCTATCTTTTGCGCTTTCTTGCAGGTAGTGGTGACTTGGGTGTTCATTGATTTGGTTGGCTGCTCTGCCTGGGGTGGTTGATGGTCGAATGTTAGTTGATGCCGTGCTCGGAGGGAAGCGGGGGAATTCCCACTGGAGTGGGAGAATCCCCCCTAGTCCAAATTAGAAGTTAGTGATGACTGCAGTAGGATTGAGGCGTTGCCCTGTCTTCTGCGGTGCTACATTGGCTGGATTGAACTGGCGATAAGGGAAGCCGAAGTCAGTAGTTTTGCTGCTATACATCGGTATTCTTCTCCAGCCCTGACCAAATTCATCCGACTGGTGAGCACCTAGTCCTGAAATCGGGGTGTTTCTCATATCGCTGTTGCCGTAATCCTGGAGAGTTGAACCGTAAGAGATAGGTGTGTTGCCAGCACCTGTACTGAAGCGGGTGCCTCCACCTAAATCAATAGAGTTGTTGCGCAGTCCGTCGCCTGTCGGAACACCAAAAGGAACGCCCCAGCCGGAATATGGTCCCAATCTTGTTACCTGGTCCTGAGTACCGTCACCGATTCCTGGTATAAGCGAGCTGTTGCGACCACGCAACTCCCACTGGTGACTTTCCTGACCGCCCCGGCGTACAGTAGGTATGGTGGTGTTGTAGCCACCTTTGCCAGGGATGCCGCCGCCTGCTGCTACTGGTGCAATGGCTGCTGGATTGAAAGATGGTGAATATGGTGCATTCTGGAGTGGACCAGGATCAGCTCCTGGAGTAGATGGTGAATGTGGGACAAAAGGTGTCAGCAATGGGCCGAGTACACCTGGTGGCATCTCTACAGGCGGTCCAAATGGTAGCGGTATGCCCGATGAGTTAAGATCAATCTGGTTAGCTGGCACTGCCGGTACCCAGGGTAGAAGAGTGGAAGGTCCACCCATACCTGGTGTGACCGGGACAGGTGTCGGTCCGGTTCCAGGAATCTCAGGCGGACCGCTTGAAGCTGGAATGAAAGGTGCCGAGCTTGGAGCTCCCGGTATAAGAGGATCGCGCAAAGTATTGGATGACTGCGCATTTGCTGCTTGATATGTGCTCAGGCTGAGGGCGCCGGCACATATGGCTAAGGCGATTGTCATTCTGGTGGTTAATCTGGTTGACATGATGTACTTGGCCTCCTCGAAGCCTGGGTTAATATGGAGCTATGGTCATGACTGAATGCTGGTTGCCGTGGAACAGTACGCGATTGCCGTACAGGTCTGTGGTCTGCTGTGCTCCTGGCCGGTTGGGCTGGTTGGGACCACCGTTGGCTCCTAGCGGACGTGGTCCATCTTCGTTGGGAGCAGGTTGTACTTTTGCTACTTTTTTAAGCGCCTGTCCAAAATCAGTTGTCTGGGCTCCGCGGGCGCGGTGGAGTCCAAAGTCTTTGCTAGTTTGTCCGCCCCACTTGTGTTGCGGTGCATTGCCTGTAAGGTTGCTGCCGGCTGGTGGAACTGGAACTAAAAGTGCTGATGGACGATAACCGCTAGTGGTGCCAGGGAGTACACCGGGGTCGACTCCAGGGGTAGATGGTGGTGCGGTCAAGTAGGGAGATATAGCTTCGTTAAGCTGGCTTTGATCTAGCGGCGATGTGGCCGGCACAGGCACAACTGTCCCGGCTGGCGAGCGCAACGCTGATGCTGGCAGGACAGGATTTCCCAACTGCCCTGGTGTTACAGGCAGTGGTGTGCTGCCAGAGCCTGGTGTCGGTGGCAAGTCCGGTGTCACTGCTTGTTGTGGTGCTGTATAGAGCGCCCCTGGAATCAGCGGGCTGCGCAGAGTAGTTGCCTCCTGAGCCTGTGCAGGTGAGTAGGAGGTCAAGATACCCAGAGCTACTGCAATATATAACGTAGCAGCAGCCGAGGTTCTCTCTGGCTTTCTTGCTGCCGGAGTGCCGGCACTGGTGGCTACGTTTCTTTCTGTGATCATTGCCTGGCTGGGTGGTCCTTGCTACTACGCCTGCGATAGATCGGCGTAACCGTAGCCTATCTGTCCATCCAGCTCCTGTCTTGGGTGGTCCTACGTATTACCCCCCGGTTTCTCCCAATGACCTGAAATAAATCTTCGCCGGTGGTGGCAAGAAAACATTTGTACAAAATGATTGTTACGATTATTATAAGGACCTGGAAAGGGGGCTTATGTGGAAGCTACTAAGAATTTGTCAATAGATGACAGCGTTGTGCCTGTCTTAGGTAACTCTACTAAGCATGAAACTACAGTTGCTCTTGAGGGGCTCGACGATCTCTTCAAGTGGGCAGCAGAGACGATGGCTGATGCGGAGGAGCCCCGGGCAAGAAGAGCCCGGGAGCAACGCATCCGTCGGCAGGTCATGGAAGCTGTCCAGCATGTGCGTGGGCAAGAGGCGCTTGTTCGCGCCACTCAAGAAAATGCCTACTTGCACCGGCGTGTTACAGCTGTTTTGCAAAAACTGCAAGATTACACTGAAGAAAATTCAGCGCTCAAGCAGGTCATGATCTCTCAAGCAGCCGCTCTCGATCGTATTGTGTCTCTGGAGGCGGAAAATGTTCGTCTAAAGCTGCTTGAACTGGACGTGGATGCTGTGCGCGTGCAGTGTAACGGGCTGCTCTCTGCACTTTCCAAGTTGAAGACAGATCGTGATTATTTAGACGAACTGCTGTGTGCCAACGAAGCTGAAAACGTAAGATTGGCTTCCCTTCTTGCCGAATGTCGCTCAGAACTTGAACGTCTGCACGCTAAGAAGTGGTGGCAATTCTGGCGGCGCTGACCGGACTCCTGGCGATTGGCTAAAGTCAATATATGGGCGGTGCATGGCACTGCCCATATACCGCTATGGATTGAAATGACGTTTCAGGAACGATCTTCAGTAGTGCTTGTCGAACGTGCTCTACTGGCAGCTATCTTTCCTTCAAAGCCTCGCTTTGTTGGCAGATAGTACTTGCGGTGAGACAGCTCGTCAGGCAGACATTTCATATCTGCTTTGCCTTCGGCATAATCGTGAGCATATCTGTATCCTTGTGCATAACCGAGCTCCTTCATTAAAGAGGTTGGAGCGTTGCGTAAATGCATAGGTACAGGGTGCTGTATTGTGCTTAATGCGTCGGTAGCAGCGTTGTTGTATGCCATATACACTGCATTTGATTTGGGTGCTAAAGCCATGAAAACTACTACCTGTGCTAAAGCTACTTTCCCTTCAGGCATGCCGATGAGCTCTACTGCGTGCATAGCAGACACTGCTTGAGACAGTGTCTGGGGGGCAGCTAAACCTATATCTTCTGAGGCGAATCTGACGAGTCTCCTGGCTATGTAAAGCGGATCTTCGCCTGCTTCAAGCATGCGCGCCAGCCAGTAGAGACTGGCGTCGGCGTCTGAGTTGCGCAGTGACTTGTGCAGAGCAGAGATTAAGTTGAAATGATTTTCGCCGTCCTTGTCATACTTGAGCACTGCCTGTTGTACTGCCTGCTTGATCTCCTCGTCAGTTAGTTCGGTTTGGCTGTTACGCTTAGCAAGCATTACAGCCAGTTCTAGAGAGTTTAAAGCTGTACGGGCATCGCCTGAAGCATAAGTACAGAGAAGCCTCATTAGATTGTCACTGGCTGTGACCCCAGATTGTCCCAGTCCACGGTCTTTGTCTGTCAGGGCTCTTGTCAGTACTAAAAGAAGATCGTCTGTACTCAGCTCCTCCAGAACAAAAACTTTCAGCCGGGAGAGCAAAGCCGAGTTGATTTCAAAAGAAGGATTTTCTGTGGTGGCACCGACTAGAGCGATCGTTCCAGCTTCGACATAAGGAAGAAATGCATCCTGCTGAGCTTTGTTAAAACGGTGAATCTCATCGACAAAAAGCACAGTCCGGCGTCCTTCGAAATTCATGAACGCCTGGGCCTCAGCCATGACAGCCTTAATCTCTTTGATCCCTGCAGTCACTGCTGAAAATGCAATCCATTTACTATTTGTCTGTTTGGCGATAATGCGTGCCAGTGTTGTTTTGCCTACTCCTGGCGGACCCCAGAGAACAAATGAATACAGCTGATCTGATTCGATCATCTGCCGCAACACACCTCCGGTAGCCAGAAGTCTGGATTGCCCGACAAACTCGCCAAGGTTCCTGGGGCGAATCCTCTCTGCCAGCGGTGCCTGTACCTGCTTACTTTGTGTCATTGCCTTCCAAGCTGAGTTGAGTGCTCTTGATCTCGCTGAGATCCTTATTACATAGGAAACCCTGGCACCGGGGAACCCTATGTGAACAGGGTTTTCCGGGAGTCAACTGATTACATGGCACTTCAGGCAATCTTAACGACCCGGCAGGAAGTAGAACACTGACGGGACCAGAGTTAAAAAGAAGCTGAGAATCATGAGCCAGATAATGGCTTTGTAATGCTTGCGAAAGAAGTCCAGCATAAATGCCTCAGGCAGCTCTCCTATGATTGGGTAGTTTCTATGTTGTGCAGGGAATTATATATTGCTTGCGCAATATCTGCAGGGATACCAGCTACACTCTTAAGCTCTTCTAGAGTTGCTTGCTTGATACGGTCATAAGAGATGAAATGGTCAAGCAGGATCTTGCGGCGTGCTGCGCCAACGCCAGGAAGCTTATCTATTTCAGAGCTAATGACCCGCTTGGCACGTAGTTTGCGATGAAATGTGACAGCAAACCGATGTGCTTCGTCTCTCACCCTCTGCAGAAGGTGCAACGACTTGCTGTGTCTGGGCAGCAGCACGGGTGTGGGCTGCCCGGGCAGATAAATCTCTTCCTGCTTTTTGGCCAGCCCAATTATGTCCATGCTTTTAGTGCCAAGTGCCAGGAGAGCAGATAGCGCTGCATTAAGCTGTCCTTTACCACCGTCTATAATGACCAGATCAGGCAGCGGCTTGTTTTCGGCAAGCAGGCGGCTATAGCGCCGCTGTACAGCTTCTTGCATTGAGGCAAAGTCGTCAGCCTGTCCTTCCACACTCTTAATTTTAAAATGGCGGTAATCGGCTTTCTTAGGCTGGGCATTCTCAAAGACAACCATACTGGACACGTTGTCAGTGCCGGCAGTGTTAGAGATGTCAAAACATTCAATACGTCTTGGCAGGTTGTGCAGCTGAAGCTCTTCTTTAAGTTTAACTAACACCGGCATAGTCTCTTGATCTTGGCAGGAGCTGTCAGCGATCTGTTTCTGCAGAGACTGCCAGGCATTCTTGGCTGCCATTGCCAGCAGCGCCAACTTCTTACCGCGACGTGGGATGGTGACTTTGATTGCTCTGCCGGCACGTGATGAAAGAAGATCGATGAGTGCTGGTGTGTCGTCGAGACACTGAGCTACGACCACTTCATGTGGAATGTTAACATCGTCGCAGGTAGTGTAATACTGGTCGACAAAGCTCTGAAATGTCTCTGTAACCCCGGTCCTGACAGCAACACTGCTCGCGGCGTTTTCTAGCAGATAGCTCTTTGGGCAACTGCAAGCGTCGCTCAGCTCCATGCAGGCTGGCGGATGGTGATGGAAATCTGGTACCGACTCAGTGTTTTCTGGACAAACTATGTGCTCTGTTTGCGTTTGCTCAGAATCAGGTGCGATGCAGGTAGCTGCACCGCGCTCGCCTTTATGCTTGCGCCAGTCTATAAGCGGAAAATCAAACGCTTCTGATGAGATTAGCTTGCCTTCGCGAATGCGTAAAAGACAGATGCAGAGCATCCTGTCTGTATGTGCTTCAGCCAGCACATCGTAATTAATGGCAGCATTGTCAAAGAAGACCTGTTGCTTTTCAATAATCTTCTCCAGAGCAAAGATCTGGTTGCGCACTTTGGCGGCCTGCTCAAAGTTCAGGTGTTCAGAGGCATCCTCCATCTCTGACTTGAGCTGTCTTACCACCTCCAGCTGTCGACCAGAGAGAAACAGTTCGACCTTTTGCACCATCTTGTTGTATGAAGTGGCATCGACCAGCTTCTGGCAAGGACCCAGGCACAGTCCAATCTGATAGTTCATGCAAGGGCGATCTTTAAAAAGAGGAGTGCGCCTTTGCCGCATCGGGAATACCCGGCGTAGCACTTTGATAGTTTCCCACATTGCTCCAGCTTCTACATATGGTCCAAACACACGTATGCTGCTTTCTTCCTTACGCATCCGTCCAGGATCACGTACCATAATCAGGCGGGGGAAGCTTTCATCATAAGTGATGGACAGCCAGGGATAACGCTTATCATCTTTGAGTGCCACGTTGTATCTTGGCATATGCTTGCGGATGAGAGTAGCTTCAAGAATGAGCGCCTCTTTCTCCGAATTTGTAATTATAGTCTCTATGGTGGCAACGCGTGGCACCATGACAGCCAGCTTCGGTCGTTCTCTCCAGGATGTGGTGTTCCAGTAGGATCTGACACGAGAGCGCAGACAGACAGCTTTACCTATATAGATTGTCTCGCCTGCGTCATTCTTGAAGAAGTAGACACCAGGAGAATCAGGCAAAGATGCCAGCTGGCTTTCCAGTTCCTTGGATGGTTGATAGGCTTTCACTTGCTGTTTGCCTTAACAGAGCAACTTGACTATAGCGAGAAGTTAACTGCAGCTGAGACCCTGCCTTCTTTTGGTGCCCGGTCGGTGAAACTCTCGCCTGGCATCACTGTTTGGAGAGCTTCCACCAGATATTCTATGCCGATTACATCAAAATGATCTATCGGCTCTAATCCTGCCAGGTTGCTCTTGGGTACAAGTGCCCGCTTAAAACCAAGACGTGCTGCTTCTTTGAGCTGACGCTCCAGAGCTGGTACCGGTCTTACTTCACCTGTCAGTCCAATCTCGCCTATGCAGATGAGGTGAGGGTCGATGGAGCGATCGAGGAAAGATGTGGCAACAGCGATAGAGACTCCCAGGTCGCCAGCTGGATCGCTGAAGTCAAAACCACCGACTATGTTGACATAGACATCAAAGCGGCTTAATGCCAGTCCGACTTTACGCTCCAGAACGGCCAGAATTTGCAACAGCCTGTTTGTGTCCCAGCCATTAGCAACCCGCCTTGGTCCAGGAAATGGTGTCGGTCCAACCAGAGCCTGCACCTCGAGCAACAATGTTTTGCTGCCGTCTCCGCAGGCCACAATTGCAGTGCCTGATGGAGCTTTCCCATAGCTTAATTTGCCGAGTCTGTCGCCAAGAAAAAGAGCGCTTGGATTCTCCACTTCGCAGAGACCTTTGGTAGTCATTGTAAAAACGCCAACTTCCTGGGTAGAGCCATAACGGTTCTTGGCTGCTCTTAAAAGCCTCAGCTGGCGTGATCGCTCTCCTTCAAACTGCAGGACAACGTCGACCATATGTTCGAGCACCCTGGGACCGGCAATAGATCCATCTTTAGTGACATGCCCAACCAGGATAGTGGCTATGTTGGCAGACCTGGCAAGTGCTGAGAGAACGCTGGCGCTTTCACGCACCTGTGAGACAGACCCTGGTGCTGATGTGATATCGCCGTGATAAACCGACTGGATTGAGTCGACTATTACAGTACTGACACCACTGTTGGCTATCCTGTCAGCTATAGTTGCGATGTTTTGTTCAGAGTCAACAAGAATGTTATCGCTTGTAATGCCCAACCGTTCGGCTCTCAAACGTACCTGCTGAGCTGACTCTTCGCCACTGACATACATGACAGCTCCGCAGCGAGACATTGTCTGGGAAATTTGCAGCAACAGAGTTGATTTGCCTACTCCTGGATCGCCTGCAAGCAACACTACTGAGCCTGGTACTAATCCTCCGCCCAGGACGAGATCGACATCAGCCAATCCGGTAGTGATGCGCTTATCCTGGACAATATCAACCTGGCAGAGCTGTTGTGGTCCTATGCTCGTCAAGCTGGACTTCGCAAGACGAGCTGCTCTTGGCGAGGCTGGTTCATCAGCTATCAGCTCTTCTGCTAGCGAATTCCAGCTGGCGCACTGCGTGCACCGCCCCAGGAAGCGGGAAGTTTGAAATCCACATTCCTGGCATACCCAGAGTGACTTATTGCGGGACATCTCTGCCTCCTTGCTTAACTTTCATATTTTAACTTGACGATTGTTATATTTTCGCTCTAAGTTGATCCTCTGTGATCTTAGTTGCGGAGTCCGAGTGATGAGAGTAATTAGCTGCCTGGTGATTGCGACAGTTGTCTTCACTGTTCTTTCTCGAACACTTAATGCTTGCTCCAGTCTGACATTCAAGCAGCTTCTTATTGCAGACAACGGTCCACCATCTGATCCTTACGGTAATAGTCCATACGGACCTAATCCGCATGGACGCGACCCGCACGGGGCTGATCCGCATGATGAGAATCACGATCCTAATCTGCCTGCCAACAACAAAGACTACGATCGAAAAAATCAGGATCCATACGGCGGTGAGGTGCCTCACTGATCACTGTGTCAGTTTAAAACTATTATCAATATTAAAGGGCAGCCACCTGGAAGGTGCCTGCAGGGATGGTAAAGTGAAGTTGCTATGTTTGCATCTCCTGGATCCATTCTTTTTCAGCTGGGACCGCTAACCGTTCGCTGGTACGGCGTTATGATTGCGCTTGGTTTCTTGGCGGCAGCTTATGTTGCCGCCAGGCTGGCGTCACGCTGGCAAGTGAATGCTGATCAGTGTATTAATGCGGCTCTTGTCAGTTTTATCGGTGGAGTTATAGGGGCCAGACTTTATTTTGTGGCTCTTTCCTGGAGCTCTTACGCATCTCATCCAGCAGACATACTAGCAACCTGGAAGGGGGGGGGTTCTATACACGGCGGCCTAATTGGCGGAGTTTTAGCTGCTGCCCTCTACCTGGCATGGAACAAGATGCCTGTCTTGACCTGTCTGGATATCGGCGGAGTGGTTCTGCCACTTGGACAAGCTATCGGGCGTTGGGGCAATTTCTTTAACTCAGAGGCATTTGGCAGACCGGTTGCCTCTAATTTCCCGTTCAAACTCTTTATCCCGGTTGACAATCGTCCGGTTGTCTATCGCGATTGCGATTTTTTTCATCCCACCTTTCTTTATGAATCACTGTGGGATTTAGGTCTTTTTGCCATCCTTTATTTTGTTCTTTCTGACAAATTGCGTCCTTATCCTGGTATCGCCTTCCTTGTCTATCTGGCTGGCTACTCTCTGGGGCGAGTATTTATTGAAATGCTTCGGGTCGACAGTATCATGCTGTTTGGTTATCCGGCTCCTATCCTTGTTTCTGTCACCTGCCTATTTATAGCTTCCAGTGGCATTATTCTCCTTGCAGCCAAATACAATGCAGCGTCTGCCAAAGAGTGACAGCCAGGAAAGTGTCGGGCTTACTGTCTATGAATATGATGGCGATGGTAGCTTGACGGCAGTTTTCAGCACTTTTATCTAATTCCAGGGTTTGTGTTAAGCAAGCTAAACAGTTTTAACAATATCACCAGTCCGGAAGATTCCTGCTCTGCAAAACTGGAGAGATAGCTCTTACAGTAAACAGTCCTGCTAGTTGTGGCAACAATTAATGCAGCGGCTGTCAATGGGTGAGTAGAGAAAGAGTGAATTGGGATAATAATAGAAAAGGTTATCTCTGTTTTAGTCAAACTTATTTTGCTTCGGATAACATAGATTAGCGTGTAACAATATGACTGTCAGGCATAATAGTGTTGGCGGCAACTTAGCTGGAATCAATTGGAAGCTATAGTGGGTGCACTCAGGAAAGAATTCTGATGTCCAGAGAGTCCATGTCTCAATGGATCAAGACAAAGAAACCTGACGCAAAGTAGATGTGCCATACGTGAAAGATTTCGTTATTTAACTAAGAAAGCTATCAATGCAAGCTGACGGTAAGCTAGCAAACAAGAATTTGAATTGGTTGTAAGAGGTGATCTTGTCAGAAAAGAACGCCATTAGCTACAGACAGTGGCGCCCAGTGGGTGGCACTATCGATCTTTTCTGCTGCTGGATAGTTCAAGCAGCGGCAATTTTTGTGCTCTTTTTAGCCATTGTGAGCAGCTTGGGACGCTTGTGTGGATTGACACTGCTGAGCAATGTCTGGATGCCACCGTTGTCGCTTCTATCTTGTATTGGTTTCTGTTTTGCTGCTCTGTCTATTTTGGCTATGGTTGCTCAAAAGACTACCATTCAGCCATGCACAAGATTTTCCCAGGTGTTGGCTATTGCTGTCATGTTAATTGGGTTTGGCGATATTGCACACACTTTGTTGCCAGCCGGGATTGCTTTCGTTCTTGTCGGTGTTGGCGTTCTGTGTCTTGGTGTCCAGCGGACCTGGGTGCGGAATCTCTCTCAGATAAGTGCAATCTTAATCGGGTTGCCAGCAATACTATTACTCAATATGTATATGTATGGCTTGGATTCTAACCTCAACTACTGTTATCTCCATGACCTGTCTCCAGGTATTTGCCTGAACTTTTTTTGCCTTGCCGTAGGACTTTTTCTCGCTCGCCCTGCAAGCGGGGTGGCTTCCATATTACTGTCATCTAGTGCGGCTGGTACTACAGCAAGACGCTTTGTAATGCCGGCACTGCTCAGCTTGCCTATCCTTGCTGCTTTTATTAAAATAAGAAACTATCAGAGTGATCTTGCACTGTTGGTGGCTCTCTTCACCTTTTTATTGCCACTTTTCGTCTTGGTTGTTGCCTTAACCCTGAAGCGAGAGCATGATTCTAGCGAAAGAAAGTTTCAGTCCATACTTAATCAGACATTTGAATTCATTGGGCTGCTCAATATTGACGGTATTTTGCTGGAGGCTAACAAAGCTGCGCTCGATGCTCTGAATGTTTCAGCTGCTGACGTAATTGGAAAGCCATTTTGGGAGACGCCCTGGTGGAGCCATTCGCAGGCAGCTCAAAATGAACTGAAAACGGCTATCGCTGTTGCAGCACACGGTGAGACAGTGCACTTCGAAACTGAGCATGTGACTCCCGACAGAATTATCAGTGTGGACTTCTCAATCAAGCCGATTAAGGATGAGAGCGGTAAGGTAGTAATGCTTGTCCCAGAGGGACGTGACGTTAGCAAGCACAAACACCAGGAAAGTGAGCTCCGCAATTATGTTCGCTGTTTGGATGCACGCGATCGCTTGTTGAACGCAGCAGCCACTTGTGAAACAGTAGAGCAGGTTGGACAATTAGGACTGTCGCTTATTGAAGAGTTCACTGGCAGCAACTTTGGCTACATTGGTTTTCTAAACTCTAAAGGACTGTTGGATCATCTGGCTTTGAGTGACAATGCATGGAAAGGCTGTAGAGTCCCTGGTTGTCAGCCATTTGTCTCAATAAAAGATCTGCCAATCCGCGGGATCGATCGTACAGTCATTCATGAGGGTAGATCCAGGATAATCAATGGCGCTCAGGCGATTCAATCTCATGCAGATTACTGTGGACTTCCGGAAGGACATCCTGAGCTAACCTCCTTTCTGGGTGTTCCATTGCTAGAGGGGTATAAGACCGTTGGACTGATTGCACTGGCAAACAAAGATGGTGGTTATACGCCTGTCGATCAGGAATATGTAGAGAGATTGGCTACGTCCATTTCAATGGCAGTGCGGCGGAGGCAGGCAGATCTGGCTGTCAACAAACTCAATGCAGAGCTCCTTGCGTCCAACAAGGAGTTGGGTGAGGCTCGGGATAAGGCCAACCAAACTTCAATGCTTAAATCCGAGTTTCTAGCCAACATGAGCCATGAGATCCGCACCCCTCTAAACGGCATTATCGGTATGGTCGAAGTGTTGAAGCGAAAAGATTTAGACCCAGATCACAACCACTATTTGAACAACATTGTCGAGGCGGGTACTTCCCTGCTGGCAATAGTAAACGACATCCTCGATTTCTCAAAAATTGAAGCTGGCCGGCTTGCGCTTGAGCATGTTCCTTTTGAAGTGGTCAAACTGATTGAGAGTTCGGCAGAAAGTTTGATTACTTCAGCGCAGAAGAAGGGGATGGAACTGGTTACTTTTATTGATCCAAAGGTTCCACGTCTTTTGATAGGCGATCCGGTGCGGCTGCGCCAGATCTTAATCAATTTTATTGGCAATGCTATCAAATTTGCAGACAGGGGTGAAATTTTTGTGAGCGCAGCTGTGGAGGCGGATTATGCTTCTTCTAGCAGTCTTGTCTTTTCGGTAGCTGATAGTGGTATTGGCATAAGCGATGAGCAGAGAGCAAGAATTTTCGATCCTTTCGTGCAGGGTGACGGTTCGTTTGCTCGTAAGACCGGTGGTGTAGGACTTGGACTTTCTATCTGTCTTCGTCTGGTAGATCTTATTGGCGGGAAGATATCGGTTGCCAGTGTGCCAGGTCGCGGTAGCACGTTCTCTTGCACAGTCTCTTTGGACAAGCCCTGTGTGCCGGAACCGGTTTACACAATGCCGCCCGAACTTCGCAACATGCATATACTGATAGCAGATGATTCTCCACAGTCCTTGAGAACTATCAATGAGTATCTGCTTTCCTGGGGGATGAGACCTTGTCAGGCAACAAGTATCGACATGGCATTGCAGTTGCTGCGCTCTGCAGCTCTTAGTGATCCTTTTCAGATAGCGATTATAGACTTACTGGTGGCGGACAGGAGCGGCATTGATCTTGCTGGCGCAGTTAAACAAGATCCTGTTTTGAAAGACACACAGATCATTCTTACCGTACCATATGATGATTTTGTCATGAGTGAAGATGCTCGGGTGTCTTGTCTCTCTGCTGTTCTCACCAAGCCGATCAAACAATCTGAGCTTCTGGATTGTCTCTGTCTGGTCAGTCAAGGATCCCAAAAAGTTTGCCGACCTCCAGCAAGGAAAGAAACTCAGCACAAGAGGCTTACTCTGTCTAGAACATCAGTTCCTACTAGATCAGAGTTGATCCTGGTGGCCGAAGACAACCTAATTAACCAGGAAGTGGCAGTTTTGCTACTAAGAGACCTTGGCTTCGAGGTGCATGTTGCCGCAGATGGACGTGCTGTCCTTGAAGCTTTGTCCCGTGAGCCCTACGCCCTTGTCCTTATGGACATTCAGATGCCCGAGTTGGATGGTTTTGAAGCGACCGGACTTATCCGCAAACAAGAAGTACTTACAAGGCGTCATCTGCCTATCATCGCTATGACAGCACATGCACTGGAAGGCTGCCGCGCAGAGTGTCTGGCTGCTGGGCTAGACGATTATATAAGTAAGCCGATCGACCCGATTCTACTGGCTGCGATTATAGAGAAATGGTTGCCAGTCAGTGGCAGTGAGGCAGAGTTGGTTAACCAGCAGCCGCCTCAATCCGCGACTGTGAGGAAGCTGGCAACCGGTTCGCAGATGAATCGCGAAAAAGTACCTGTCGATCTCCAGGCGGTAGCTGAGTCTTATCTCCCGGATAATACAAGAGGGATTTTACATCTCTTCCTTGACACTGCACCGTTTCAACTGGCTGAGCTGAAGGACAGCCTTCACAACAAGGCAACAAGTGTTATTCAAAGAGCTGCTCACAAACTGAAGGGATCCTGCAAAACAGTTTTTGCTGCAAACATGGCAAACATTTGCCAGAAAATTGAACTGGCTGCTCGTGAGCAAGACTGGGCAACCGTAGCGCAGCTTATTGAGCAACTGGACAGTGAGTTTGCTCAAGTGCAATTATTTCTAAAGGAGAAAGTCTAAAGTGCTCTTCTGTTGCAAAAGTCGAGCAATCTTTGCTCCTTAATCCTCGCTTTGGTCAATCCTTCTCATTGTGAGGGGAAGCGGCAGTGGGACTGAGCCAGATCCACCAGGTGGATGCTGCCAGACAGAGAGCATAGATAGCAAACGGTTGAGTGGGGAATGCCGGGAGTGTTCCAAGTAGGAACAGAAGCCAGCTGGCAGGAGGGAAAGCGAGGATGAGTGTTCGCAGGATCTGGTGCTTTTTGTCTTGAGTGGCGTCTTGCTCGGCAGCTGCAAGATAAAGCCACAAACCAGGCAGAACCAGCAGACAGTAGTCTTGAGTATGAGTGTGAACGCTGAAAAGAAGCATGATTATGGTGCTCAGTGTAGCGCAGATGGCGAAGGACCAGCTTGTTCTTTTGCTCAGGTGGGCAAACGGTTTGGTCCAGAAAAATCCTACTGCAGCTGCGCTAAATAGGCATCCGGCTGCTGCTATGATCTGTGTTAAGCGAGTGTCGCCACCAAGCAAAAGGCATAAGATGCCGCGCAGGTTTTGCTGGTGTTGGGCAGCTACTCCGCTGTATTGAGCCGTTGTTTCTGCGTGTGAGATTATGCGTGTCCATTCAAGGCAGTTATCCCAGCCAAGAAATAAGATGCTGATAAGCACAGCTACACAGGCGGCTATCAGACATCCGCAAGTATAGCGAAAACGTCCCAGTACAACTCCGCAGATAATTGCAAAAGGCAGATACTGAATCTTGATCATGAGAAGGAAAGTTGCCAGACCGGCTGTCCAATAGCGCCTCTGCCCCAGCAGCCACCAGAATAGAGCCATGCCTGCCAGAAAGAACAAGCTGGTCTGTCCCAGCTCGAAAGTGAGCCAAACAGGATAACTGCAAGCGACAGCAGCCACTGTCAGCGCTCGTGACAAGCGGCTGCTGAGATGTCTGCCAGTTGTGCCCAGCACTACGGCTAGCAAACATATGACTCCAGATAGATTCCAGAAGATCCACGACCACTTGAGCGGCAAGAATGTCAGCGGTGTACAGAGAACAAAAAAGAGCGGCGGGTACTGAAGATAAAAAGGTATCTCGGCAACAACTGGTGCTGTGAGCCTTGCTACTGCAGCTGCCTGAACCTTCGGGTCGTAAATATTTATCCCTGTCTGTTTTGCGCTCAGACCGAACTGACCGGCAGCATAGTAGTCAACAAAGTCAGCAATGTACGGTCTGCCGTTAATTTTGCGAGTAAGAAGGTTGCCTTCTTGCCACCAGTTTATAAGAAGAATATACGAGTTTAATGACCAGCACAAAAGGAAGGAGGCATAAGCAGCCCACAGCAGTTTGCTCCTGGAGCTGTTTACATGTCTGTGCCTGCCGTCAGCGGATAGGTTCATAAATGTTCAGTCAAATTGCTTTTATCTGTTGTTGTTCGCGTTGTATGTATTCTGCTCGATCAAGGTTGCCTGCTGAAAAAGGGTGCGGGAATCTGCAACCCGATTAGTCTGCTGGAGAAGATCTGCATAGCTGCGCAGGCACAATAAGAGAATGTCTTTGCTTCCCCGTAATTGCCTGGCTACTTGCAAAGCTTCACCCAGTTCTGTCTGAGCAGCCTTGAAGTAGCTTCTATCAAGATCAAACTGTCCTAGCTTATTGAGAGCGCGGGCGTATTCTGCTGGATTGTCGCGCAGATGTCTCTTGCGAATCTGGCAGGAGTCAACGAGCAGCTGGCGCACTTGCGGATACTTGTTCAGAGCAATAAGGCTGTCAGACAAAATAGTTGACAGCTTCGCTACTGCCAGAGAATCGTCGCCGAGAAGAGTTTTATCAACAGAAAGCGCCCTGGTAAGCAGCTGCTCTGTCTCCTTGTAAAGCCCCCGACCTAACAGTTTTGAGGCAGTGGAGGCAATGTTGGGAAGCTGTGCCTCGGCTCTCAATCTGAGGCTGCTTGCACGCACCGCCGAGGATTCCGGTTGGCTTAGTTGATTAAGCAGATCGAGTTGCCCCCGGAGTTCTTGCCTTAACAGCTCTGTTTGAATTGTGGCAATTTCGTTGTGAGCCTTCTCCAGATCTTCTGCGTGCCCTTCCCACTTGCCATAGAGGTCTGACTTGTGCCTGAGTGTGTCCTCCAGCCGCAATTTGGCATCTCCAAATGTGCGTGCTTTTGATTCTGCAGAGACAAGCATACTTTCGGCATAAGGAAAGTTGTGCGTCCTCACTGCAGTCTCTGCTTCTGCCATTAAGATTTTCCATGCCAGTGTGTCAATAGTGTTGCTCTGGTCACCTGAAGGTCCTGTCCAGTAAGCCAGAAAGGTTCCACAGACAACAAGAAGTGAGACAGCTAAAACAGCTATTACAAGCGATGCTGATGGCTGGAAACGCTTTGCAGAGTACGGTGTGTACTGCAAGTTGATGTTATCCTGACGTTTCTTTAGACCGAACAGTGTCGTGGCAATTTGACATAGAATCTCACCTGCCGCTGCTGCTGTCTGGCAGCGTTGGCTGGGATTCTTGGCTATACAGCGCAGAACTAACTCCTCTAGCTGTGGCGGTACCTTGGCTTCGGGAGCTACTTGAGATATTGCTTTTGGTTCCTCGCCTACATGCTTATTCATTGTGATTAGGAAACTTTCGCCTTTGAATGGTGGAGAGCCGGTCAGTGTCTCATACATCAAACAGCCAAGAGCATAGATATCTGTGCGAGCGTCAAGTTGTTGTCCCAGGCATTGTTCTGGGCTCATGCATGCAGGGCTGCCAAACACTTCACCAGCGCGAGTTAGCTGCTGTTGTTCCCGTCCTGACTGTGGAAGCATCTTGGCGATGCCAAAATCGACCAGCTTGACCAGGTAAGTGTTGTCTGGCTGCTTCGTTAAGAGGACATTGCCAGGTTTGAGGTCGCGATGGACTATGCCGTGGCTGTGTGCTGCTTCCAGTCCGGAGCAGATCTGCATGAATATTGGTAGAGCTTCCTGACAGCTTATTCGTCCCTGCCGCTCTATTGCCTCCTGGAGGGTTTCGCCTTCCAGGCAGTCCATGACGAAGAATGGTTCGGCCTCCGGAGTTACTCCAAAATCGTAAACAGTGACTATATTTGGGTGATTGAGCGAACTTACAGCTTCTGCTTCCTGCTTGAACCGTCCCAACGCTGATGTGTCAGTCTTCAGGCTCTTATGCAGCATCTTGATGGCCACCAGGCGATTCATCAGACGGTGCCGGGCTTTGTACACAATACACATGCCACCGACGCCTAGCACAGACTGAATTTCGTACCTGTCGGCAAAAACTTTGCCTATGAGCGGATCATTCTTGGCGCGTCGGAGCTGTGTACCATCGTCCGGGCACATAGATAAGGATTCCTCAAACTGTCTATAGCAGCTCGGGCAATACCGTTTTTCGCCTGTGGACTGCCGGCTTGATGGTTTTGACATCTGTAGCAGCTATCCTCAAATGACCAGGGGCGGGGCAGAAAGAATCTGATTCAATGCAATGTGATTATAAATGGTCTTAGCGTTGACCGTGTCGGTCTGGACGGAACGGCAGTTGCCGCTGTTTGGGAACAAGCATATATAACAGGTACTCTGCTGTATGGTCGAAAGTTGATTATTATTTGCCCGAGCTGGGCGCACTACGTGTTCCCCGCTTGACATAAGAGTTGTCCCATCTCTAAGCTAGAGGTGTAACACAAGGGCGAGGCTTAACTATGGATCGCAGAGATAAAGAAATTGCGCGCGATGTGGCCAATAGACTGTTTCAAGGCGATGAGACAGGCGCCACAACCGAAATTTAGGCTGAATTGAATAAGTACCGGTCTAGCCCCAGGGGTGCTCAGGATTTCCTCAATGCAGTCAGGGCTTTTGAAGGGAAAGAAGAAGCGGACTCCAATCGCAGGGGAGCGGAGCACCTGGTCGAGTGGAAGTACAGAGAGTACCCAAACCTCACAGCTGTTGCAATCCAGCGAGGCGAGAGCATGGCAGCGTACCGAGGGATTGTTGGGATAATTAACCAGCATACAGCAGGGTACTACGATAATACTCAATATAATCGCAGCGATAACATTCAAGTTAGCCCCCAGTCGGGGCCAGTATATGTCCGGCAGGGATATTCTACTGATCAGTATGCTGGGCAGGTATCTGTTCAGCAAGTTGCCGATCCGAACGATTGGCGACAAGAGAGTGGGCAGGACTCTGGGCGACCAGTCGAACAGCCGCTTACCTCTCCTCGTTATCAGGTAAATCCTGCCGATGCCACATTATGTGGAGTGCCAAGCTACTATCCATATGGTGGAGTGTCATTCTCCGTCCCCATACAACGTCCAGTACCTCCCATCCCGCCGTATGACGGTGGCTACTATGGCAATCTGAACAGTGGCTATTACAACCCAAACTCTGGCAACCAGTTCAATTTAGTTGTTGGATCTGGATCTAGGAGTGGTTGGCATGGTGGTTGGCGTGGTGGTCTACACATTAGCTTCTGAAATAGCAAAAGCTTCTAGACCGTTTGAGCCTCGTGTAGCTGTTCGTTTTTCCAAGTTAACCGTGCTTATAATAGATAAGCCGGGTGTCTTGCCAGCTGTTCGATAGCCGTGTTCTCAACTATGGAGCACAACACAACCAGCTCAACTCAAGCCAGCACTCATTGCACTCTGTAGCGACTGGTGCTAGGGTGTCGAGTCGCAGAGAAGGTCCATATGCTCTTTGACTCCGAGCTCAAAAGCTGCCAGTTCGTGCGAGACTCTAGTATCATCCCATTTGACCAGTTGCCTCATCAGAGCGGCTACTTTAGGTGCCGATTCCAGACACTGCTTCTGGTGGATTACGCCGAGGCGCAGGCG
This sequence comes from uncultured bacterium, assembly GCA_903835185.1. Taxonomy (GTDB): domain Bacteria; phylum Cyanobacteriota; class Vampirovibrionia; order Obscuribacterales; family Obscuribacteraceae; genus CAILLX01. Next base: position 63,213 of record CAILLX010000082.1, read on the forward strand.
GCGCATTAGGAGATCTTCTAAAGACACTGCCATCTCGTGGCGGACGCAGAATGGTACTTCAGCCATAATTGGCGGGAAGTCTGGGCAGATACGCTCGGACAGTGTTGGATCAGCTTCAACTATATCGACGATGAGCTGCGCGTCGGCGCCGTAGCTGGATATAAGATGATCGAGTGTGGCTGGTTCAAGTGAAAGCCGCCTGGCTTTAACTGAAATGGCAGCTGTTGATGCGAGAAAATCTGACTTGTCCCTAAAGCTGCCCAGCATCATTCTGTCTGTTCTGGAAGGACGGCTCGGGGCATCTGGCAGTTTGATCGCTGCCCGGTCGACCACTTCCTGGGCCATCAATCGGTAGTTAGTGAGTTTGCCGCCTATGAGCCCGATTATTCTGCCCGGACCTTCGAAGACCATGTGCTCTCTGGACATGTTTTTTGTGTCCGAGCTTGAGTCATCTGTCTCTACAAGCGGTCGCAATCCGGCGAAGGAGCCGATTATGTCGCTGCGGTTGAGCTTGTGTGTTTCGGTGAAGCTGTTAACAGTTTCAAGCAGGTAATCTATCTCGTCCCGGTCAGGCATAGGCTTATCGAGCTGTCCTGTATAAGCTATGTCTGTTGTGCCGATCATTAAAGTTTGTTGCCAGGGCACGACAAACACATATCTGCTGTCAGTTGTAGGTAAGAACAGTGCTGTGTTAGTCTCAAAAGCCGATGGTGGCACTATGATATGAATTCCTTTAGACGGCTTAACATGGCTTCCCCAGGATTGGTTGACCAGGCGGTAAACATCATCAGACCATACCCCGGTAGCGTTGATGCAGACGCGTGCAGCTATTGTCATCTCGGTGCCGCTGTAACGGTCGTGGCAGCGCACACCCCGCACTGAGCCCCCGTCTATATCGAATCCGGTTACTTCTAAATAGTTGATTGCGACAGCCCCTGCGTTGCAGGCGGATTTAATCACTTCCAAGACCAGTCGTGAATCGTCTGTGATGCAATCATGGAAACGTAGTCCACCGGCACAAAGGCTCGGGTTTAACGCTGGAGCCGACTCGCAGACCTCCTTTAGTCCGATGCGGCTGTGATGGCGAGAGCCTGATACAGATAAGGAGAGCAGGTCGTAAAGGGTAAGCCCGATTTCGGCTTTTAGTGAATAGAGCGGCTTGCGTTTGAGCAACGGCAGTACAAAGCTGAAATCTCTAACAAGGTGAGGTGCGAGTTGCTCAAGTAAAGCTCTCTCTCGGCACAACTGCCGGGTCAGTTTGAACTGGAACTGCTCCAGATATCTGAGCCCGCCATGGATGAGCTTTGTGGTTCGACTTGACGTTCCAACGGCAAAGTCGTCCTTTTCCAGGAGTATAACTGACAGCCCTCGGGAAGCTGCATCTTGTGCTATGCCTGCGCCGGCGATACCGCCGCCTATCACAGCCAGGTCGAACTGTGTAGCAGCGGCTGTTTGCAATGACTGACTTCTTGTGTTCATAAAATCACTTTCTAGGTTGCACCAATAGCAGTACCAATTATGGTATCGGAAGCGGCGACAGTCTGTTTGGAGGATTTCCTCATATTTTGCTGACGTGTGCTTGTCTGTGTGTTGGTCTGCCGGTCTGTCTGTTGCCGGCTGGTTCTAACGCCACAACTGAGCACGGTAGTGCGGCAATTCGGTTAGAACGGATTTCGAGCGTCTCCGCTGTCATGTTGCCTCCTGATTGCAACTGCGCTAGGGGTTAGCACAAGGGCAGATTATAGCTGGTTTTACAGTATCGTCGGGTGATAGTTAATCAGTATTGTGGTTGTTAAGCTTGTGTAGCACTTAGACAAGCATTTAATTACTCTCAGTTGTGCCCGTATCGATGCGTTATTGCGCGCTGGGAGAGTAAAAGAGCTGGGTTGACAGCGGCAACCTGAAGTTGCTCAACGTTATAATTTGCCCATAGAGGTTGAACTAAAGCTTATGAGTGTGGAAAATTGATCTTCAGACTAAGTTAGTTATAGAAGGTGTGAAGTTGAAGTGCAGCTATAAGTTTTGTTCTCGCGCAGTAAGAGTTATATCTCTACTATTGGCTTTGACGATTGCCATCGCTGGTAGTGGCAGCCTGGCTGGAAATGAACAGTCTATATCTGTACCAATTCCGATGCTGCCTGAGCTTGCTCAGACGCCACAGACAATTGAGAAGGTTCTTCAACTGGAAGCTGAGGGGCAGAAGCTGTTTCAGAAAGGTGAGATGGACAAAGCTCTGATCAAGATACAGGAATCTTACGGACTGTCATTAGAGATGAAGTATTCAGAGGGGGAAGGACGTGCGCTTACAGCAATGTCAGAACTTTATCTTACTCGCGGGCAGACTGTGAAAGCTAAAGAGTTGGGCGAAAATGCCGTTGAGTTGCTCTCAGAGTCATCTGACAAGAAGTCGTTGGGGCGAGCCAGGGTTGCCCTGGCGCAGTGTTATTTTGCTCTGGATAACCCGGCTTGGGCCGCCAATCAGTTAGAACAAGCTCTTAAGTCTTTTACGCAATTTGGTGTCAATGACTCCGCTGAAGCAGCGAGGGTGATGCTGATCTCTGGCAGTGTCTTAATCAAGATGGGCAAGGTTAAAGAGGCAATCCGCTTTTATCAAGGAGCGTGCTCCTATTATGAGCAGGCAGGCAACCATGACATGTCAATTACAACGAGGATAAATCTTGCCAGCATAATGCGAGAGCTAGGCTGGCATGTGGCTGGGCTTGAGGAGGCCCAGAAAGCCTTGGAAGAGGCGCGTCAGTCAAAGGGTAATGCGTTGGTTCCGGCAGCTCTTGCAACTGTTGCTATCGCTCAGTACAACCTGGGCGAGTTCGCCAATGCCCGCAGAAGTTATGAAGAGCTGCTCTATCTCAAGAGCTCTAACGATCTAGCTATTGCAAGACTGCAGTGCGGGTATGGACACACTTTGGCTGGCACAGGCGACCTCGATGCTGCTAAAACAGAGATTGAAATGGCGTTGAAGATCCTCAAGGCTAAGGGTACGCCAATTGAGCAAGCCCAGGCTCTCAATACACTTGCCTGCCTTGAAGAGGCACAGGGACATCGAGCCAAGGCTGTTCAGCTGTTTACGCAAGCGCTTGAGGTTGTTGCTCTGGTGCAGCCCAAGCAAGACAACTTTGTTATGGTAATGCTGCAGAACTTGAGCGCCGCAGAGAGTCGCTCTGGTGATTACCGAAATGCAAAAGGACATTTGCTTTCCTGCTTCCCGCTTCTCAAGAAGGTGAAAGATTTATTCATGGAGGGGCGCGTTTATGCTGCCCTGGGAGAGGTGTGCTTAGCCTTGCAGGATGGTCCGGAGGCTGAAAAGTACCTGCGTGCAGGCATTACTGTGAGCGAGAAGGTTAATGATGATGCTGCTCTCTGGCGGAACTACACCAATCTCGCAGTGTTGCAGCTGTCGGTCGGACAGGTTGCCGCTGCTAAAGAATCGTTGTCATCAGCACTCTCTTACTTTCGCTCCCCTCAGGCTGGCTATTTCCCTTCGCCGGAACGACTGGGTTTCCCGACCTCACGGCAAGATCTCGGCGAGAAGTTAGTATCGCTAATGGTATCGCATGGACAGCTGGATACCGCTCTTCTTGCTGCTGAGCAGCTGAAGGATGAGTCGTTCATCATTGAGTGGTTGCATCATGGTGGTGATGTTAAGCAGTTCGATCGTGATGCATACAACGATCTGGTCAACCAGCGCGCACATTTGCATGCTGCAGAAAGCTCGTCGTCGCCCGACAAGATGACAAAGGACTGGCAGGCATGGCTTACGCGTTTTAGACAGTTGGTGTCAAGCAACAGGGCTTTAGCACGGTTGATTGCTCCGCTACCGGTGAGCTCTGGCGAGGTTATGAAAGGCATTCAGGCGAGTCATGCTGTGGTGATAGATTATCTTGTCGGCGGGCACTCAACAACTGTCTTTACGATTGACAACAGCGGCAGGCTGGGGGCTAGCACTTTGCCGGTCGGACGAGAAGAGCTGCAGCCGCAGGTGTCTTCTTTGCTTGTTGGAGCTGAAGCTGCAGAAGCACGTGTTGATCGACATACTCTTTTGCAACTGTTTCACGAGCTCTTCCCGGATCAAGTGAAAGCTGTTTTACCAACCAACCCGGATCAGACAGTAGTAATCCTTCCAGATGGAGTGCTTTACAACCTTCCTTTTGCTGCCTTGCTGGATGCGTCTGGCAAGTATCTGGTGGAAAATCACACTTTGACTTTGGCGCCTTCGTTGAGCGCATTTTGTGAGAGCCCCCCGCCTTACTCGCATGATGTAAGCGTGTTGGTTGCAGGTGAACCAAATGGATCTGCCGGACAGAATGCCAACTCTGAAACTGACCAGATAACAAGTTTGTTCCAGCCGGACCTTGTCATGAATTTGAGTGGCAAAGATGCCGAGATAAACAATCTGGAGGAGCAGGTCAAGGGCAAAGCCATCTTGCACTTTGCCAGCAAACAACCGCTTTTTGATGGAAATCCGCAGCGTGCAGTGCTTCCTATCCTTGCCGGTGGAAAAGACAGCAAAGAGAAGATAACAGCAGATCGCTTGTTCTCTTTGAATCTCCCATCCGATCTGGTGATCTGGAGCGGTACTTATGTTAATTCTCAAGATCGTGATGGCAACGCTTTGAAAGTCTTCAGCAGAGGGCTTAGCTATGCTGGTGTGCGCAATGTTCTCATGAGCTTGTGGGTTGAGCCGGATGCGCAGCGGACCAGCCAGCTGGTGGATTTCTACAAAGGCAGCCAGAAAGGGCTCAATCAAGCGCAGTCACTGCGCAAGGCTCAGCTGCTCGCTTTGTCGAAAGATCCTTCACCGAGGTTGTGGGCAGCATTTCAGCTGCTGGGACCAGGACATTAGTGATACGCGGCTTGCAAATTTGTTGTCGGTTTGCCCACTGTTCAGGTTCAGTCTGAGATGTGGTAGTCAAGCGCGGTAGCCAAGCAGTTGACCGGGTATATCAAAATTGTATATCTTGGTAAATGCCAGGAAATCGTTTCACGATCGGCAGCGAGGGTGTTTATGAAGAATGTTGCTACAGTCACTATGGGGCCAAAGTTCAAGCTGGTCGTCTACTGTTGCATTGCCGCCTTTGCGGGTGGTCAATTTGCAGTTGTGCCTTGCTGCGCCACAGATAACGATCTTTCGCTTCGTAACAGCGGTCTGGCTTTTCCGCGCAGCGTTCCGGTGCAGTCTCTCGTTAAAGACTGGCCTGGCACCACCAGTGGAGGCAGTGTCTGTGTAGAAGCAGCCGTCGCAACCCAGACGACAGAATCTCAACGGGCTGCCAGTGGTGGTTTAAGTAATCAACCTGTTTCCATAGCCTCCGCTGTGCTTGCGCCTGAGCCACTTCTGCCAAGTCCGTCTGTTGCCAGCCCTGTGAGTGTAGCGACACCACTCCTTTTCCCTGAGCCATCGGGTGCAATCATCATAGATAACGATGAACAGAAAGAGACAAAAGCTACAATTGAATATCAGGCTCTGCCTACTGACGAAGGCAAGACCCGGATTACTACCGGTGCAAAATTCCCTGTAGTTATATCGTCAGAAATTTCCAGCAAGACTGCACAATTAAACGATCCAATTCAAGCACGTTTGAAATATGATCTCAAGATTGGTGACCGCCTGATTGCTCCTAAGGGCTCTCCAGTTGTCGGACATATCGATTATGTCTTAAAGGCGCGGACGACGATGCACTCCCTTGTCAGTCCTGAGCGTTGGTACCGCAATTCTGGCACACTGGGAATTGCTTTTGATGAGATTGTCAATGATAAGGGTGAGCATCTGCCGCTGGTGGCTCAGCCTTCCAGGCAAGCCAGAGTAGTAAAGAATAAAGGGGATGGTCGCGAACTTGGCATTAACCATCATGGTCAGGTGACCGGTCCCTGGTCGCAGCAGCTCAAGTATAAGGCCGTTAGAATTGGCCTTAATGCAGCTATGGCTCCTGTCGGTGTGTTTAGCTTTGGCGCTATGCCAGTAGCCCTGGGAGTGTTGGGTGCAGCCTGCCCATCTTTTGCTTTCATGAAGCCTGTCGGTCTAAATGTGCGGCACCGCCGCATCAAAGGATTTGCCTGGGGTTTCTTGAGCGGTATTCCTGGATCGTTTCTTATTGAAGACACGACCGTGAAAGGTCAGGAAGCAATAATTAAGCCTGGCGATGAGTTCCTTGCCGAGTTTGCCCAAGAATTTACCGGCGAACCAGCCACCGATGCCCAACTCATCCCCGGAGCAACCACCAAGGTACACGGGCAGATTCTCTCTGGCAACAAGCGGATAAAGAAGAAAGCTTAGTCGACTAGCCCTGGAGCAAAGCATAGCGCGACAAGGATTCCGAGGAGGAATCTGCAGGAGCGCGTCTTGACGCGCGGAGCGCCTGCGGAGCAGGCAGCGAGCGCTTAGTATGGACCCACGGGCAGACGCAGACATTTCCCGGACTACTGGGCAGTCCGGGTGGTGACTGAGGAGCTGGCTTTGGTTGGATACCTGTCTTTCTGGTCAAAGGTTTGACCCTCTGTGCACAGCAATCATATAAGGGGTAGCATCAACGGTGGGAGGCAACAATTTGACGATTCAATTCTTTGAGTTTGCTGCGCACTGCTGAATTTTCTTCAATAGCAAGAGCCTGCTGATATTCTATGAGTGCTCCTATTCGGTCGTGCTCTTTTAGTGCGTCATCAGCCAGTTTTAGCCTGTCTTTGAAAGCCTTTGGATTCTTGTGCAAGGCTATAATGAGCAACTCAAGATTATGCCGAGTGGTGGTATTGTTTGGATTGAAGTACATTGACTTGTGAAACTGCGTGATAGCTTTCTTGGGGTTGTTTTGAAGCCTGATCCCATAGTTGTTGCAGGCAATTGACAAATTCTCCTTGGCTAATGCATAAGAGGAGTCTATTCTCAAGGCTTGCTCAAACATAGATATGGCTAGTGGGAAATCTTGAGCATTGAGTGCTGATATTCCCTCGTTGTTATACCAAACACGTTCTTCGTTGCTGAATACTGGTAATGCTTGAACTGAAAATAATACAACTAGACAGATGAGCATTGTGAAAATAGGAAGGGATTTTATATGTAAGCTTTTCATAGTGTCTGATCACTCCGCATCCGCTGGCGATAATACCATGTGCATTCAGGACTGGGCAGTCTGAAGCACCTGTTGCTTGCGTATTATTGACACGAAGTTCCTATTCTGCTTGCACTGCCAACATTTCCTAAAGTTTCAGCTGACCCGGAATGGAATAAGGATCCAAGCTTCGCAGCAGTCTTGTTGTGCTATAGGTGTCATGGAATCTATTATAATTGGCTACTATGTCACAAGAGCTGCACGTTGCTATGGTTGTTCGTTCCTTCTCCACAGGCGGAGGGCTGGAACTGTATGCTCACAAAGTTATTGAAGGTTTACTTCAGCGAGGGCTGAGAATTACGGTTGTCTGTGAAGAATGCGACACTGACTTGACTCACAACCGTCTCAATGTGATCAAGTTCTCTGCAGCCGCCAAACGAACTCCCAAATGGCGAAAGCTGGAGCACCAGTTTGCTCAAGCAACTGAGGCTGTTGCTCGCAGTGGACCGTTTGATCTTGTGCATACCCAGCATTTTCCAGTGGCAGGAGCAGATGTTGTCACTTTTCACAATCACTCAGTGGCTCACCTGGGAAAGGTAGGCTCTGCGTGGGAAAACATGTTGAACAAGGTTAAAGCGGCGGTAGTGCCGGCATATCTTGCCCGCGATCGTTATGATCGCCTTCTGTGTAAATCGGCACGCAGTTTTATCTTCCCATCCCATGTTTGCAGGGATGATTTCTGTCAGGCTTACAGAGCGTTTTTCCCGCTGGAGCGTACACCGTATGTAGTGGCATGTCCTGGGTCCGATCTTTCTACTGATAGTCAAATCAGCCCGGACAACAGCGGCGTTGAATTAAGGTCTATGGCTTGTGAAACTCATCACGACCATACGTTTACTTTTCTCTTTGTTGGTCGAGGCTTCCGTCGCAAGGGTCTGGATACAGTCCTGACTGCCTGCTCTTTGTTGGTTGCGCGCAAGTGTCGGTTCCGGCTGCTTATTGCCGGGCTAAGAGAAAAACCGCTTGATGTGCTCAGGCTCAGATTGCTGGGGCTTACTCGCAATGTTGAATATCTGGGCTTTCGCAGCGATATGGATGTCGTGTATCGTGAGGCTTCCGCTTTCGTTATGCCTTCAAGACATGATGTTTTTGGCATGGCTCCGCTGCAAGCGATGCGCCGAGGACTGGTTCCAATTGTCAGTCGCTGTATGGGTGTCTCCGAGCTGCTTGCTCACAGGCACGATGCTCTTATCCTGGAAAATCAGATTGATGCTGAGCAATTGTCAGGTTTGATGCAAGAGTTGATCGACAATCCGAATCTGTTAGGTGACCTGCGCACCAATGCGTTGCAGGTGGCTAAAGATATTACCTGGGACGGATGCGTTGAAGCAACGCTTCAAGCCTATCGTCTAGCCAGGTCTGCTGATTAGTAGTGCATTTCCTAAATAACGCGACCCCCGTAGGGGCGGATTGTATCCGCCCCTACGCATGCAATCCGCCCCTACGCACGGTCCGATTGTATCGATACTTTGGAAACGCACGACTAGCTCGCTTGAACGGTTGGCTCGGCTGACGGCTGCTCCTGATCAGTGCTGTCAGTCAGCTGCTTGTATACGTGAATTGTGGCGAGGCATGTGACTAGAAATGCTGGGATGATTCCGACGATAAAGCAGAGCAGACCCGCAATGCCGATGATTACGCAGGTAAATCCAAATCCAAGAAGTTTCCAGCGTGCGCTGGCAGTCAGTTGTGAGCTTCTCTTCAGGGCAGCAATCGGTCCGAGGTTTTTATCGATAATGACGTATGGGAACTGCTGAAACTGGATTGACCAGATGATTCCAGGGATGATGAAGAGCAGGCAGCCAGTCATTACAATGGCTGTGAACAGGATAGTGGCCATCAGATAACTAAAATAGGATGTGATTGGGTTGATAAAATCGTGCCATTGAGGCTCCTGATTGGAAGCTAACTTCAATATTACTTTGAACAGCCCGAAGGTGACGAACAGATTAACGCTGTACTGAATTACCTGTCCGCCAATATAGTTAGGAGTAAATCTTGGTTTGCTATGCCCAAAGACAAAGAACATGACGATGTGAAAGGCAAGAAGGGCCAACATTGGCACTACAAGATAAAGAAGCAAAGTGCCAAATTTGCTGGTCATTGTCTGCCAGCCAAATTCAAGAGCTGCACCGATGCTGAATTTGGGTGTTTTCATGTATGTGCCTCTTCTTTTGCCATCGCCTAAATCATTCTATCCTGTCCTGGGAATAAGAACAGCACTGGAAACGGCTGGCAGAAATTTTCAGGGGTATGCAGACGCACCTGCATTCTATCTCCAGCAAGGAGAGATTGCCAAGTTGCGTGTCACTATAAAACAGCTAAAGCTTGGAGTGTTGTCGCAAGGCTCTATGTTGCGGGCAGGAACGTTCCCGCAATTGAGCGGCTATGATACTTTGGGTCGTGAAATTGCTCTATCGATACGATTCTGTTATTGTATGGCACTGCGTAAAGTCCAGGCTTTGCTCGGGCGACCTGATTGACGAGGATTTAACCATGAAGTTAGAGAAATTCCTGAAGGTAGTAAGCTCGGCGACACTGATTATCGCTTGTATTGGCTGGATGCCAGCCGGGTACACGCAAAATTCTGCTCCTCCGGAAGTTTCTGTAGTTCACCTGCAAGTAATCAACAATGCCAATGGCACCCAGAGTGTTATTACTCCCAAAGGAGATCTGGCACCGCTTCCCGGTGCTGGTGTATCTGGCAATGTTGCCCAAATCTATATTGGGTCGCAAGGCGGCTTCTGGTATGTTGACAGGACTGGACAGACGGTAGATCTGGTTCCTGCAGTCAGGGCGCTTCAGGCACGGCGAGCTCAGTTAGAGCGGGCAGCACAGATTCCGCAGTATGCACCTAATCCTTATGCACAACCGCAGCAACAGGCGCCAGCTCAGGCAGCACCAACTCAGCAATCTTCACATTCCAGCGGAGCTGGTGCTGCTGTGGCAACGGCTGCTGCCGCTGGTTTGGGGTCCATGGCTGGGGCTGCCATGACCAACAGCTGTTACAACACCCCCTACGGAACGCCTATGTACTATGGTCCAGGAGGGCAGCCATATTACTACAACAATGGCGAACGTCGTGATGTCGAAGACCTCAACCTGAGTCCTAATCAGAAGGCTGCACTTTACAATAAGAGGCAAATTGACCAGCAACAGCAGCAGCAGATGCTTCAACAGGCTCAGACCAATCGACAGGACAGGTATAATCAAGAGCAGCAGAATAAACAAGCCGTATATCAGCAGGCGCAGGCAAACAGGCAAGGACCAGATGCCCAGGCACAATCGCCGGCCCACAACCAGTTCTCAGAACAACAGCAATGGTACAACAAGCAGTCGAAAGAAAATGGTGCCAATTTCCAACAATGGCGTCAACCAACTGAAAATCCGTTTGTGGCCAGACAAGATGCAGGAGCTCGGGGCGATGGGGCAGAGAACAGTGCTAAGGCAGATCGCGCCGACGAGCGAGCCGGAAATAAGCGTAGCAACCAGCGTTCGTTCGGCGCTGCTCGCGGCGGTCGCAGAGGGCGTTGATTTGATGACAGTGCGCTAAAGAATTTTCCGGCTCTATTGAAATTTAGGTGGGTGAACTTTGTATATACGGGTTGATTTTTGAGAAATCCAGCTTGCCGAGTCGAAGAAAGATCACTACTCGAATGGTAGAGAAGCGGACATAACCGCGCGCACTTCGTTTGGC
>CAILLX010000083.1 GCA_903835185.1 uncultured bacterium
AAGTGCAAAAAGCGACCAGAAGAGGTCGCTTTTTGCACTTGCTAAGATGGGGGTGGTCAGGGCATGTCACAAAAGATCAACGACGCCCTGGACATCCCCACCTCACAGAATAACGGCTTGGAAAGCCATTCCTTCTGCGAGATTTTTCCGTTCGATCTTACGGTTCAGTGGCTACCTGGCATCAGGCGCTGCAGAAGCCGCTGCCACCAGGACGTTTTCACATTCTGGCTGACCGGCTGAGGCTTTGACTGCCGGTCCGTCTCCGTCTTGTCCTCGGACTGCACGGCCAAATCTTCCTCGTTAAGAACCATGAGCTCGTACGGGCTTTTCCATACTTCCATCAACATGTTCGTCTTCTCCTCTTGCGAAAACCATGTGCAACAGGAGCATCTTGCGACGGCCCTGTTGTAAGAAATAGACAATTCAGCGCTGTAGAGCATCGCTGTCTATTCACCAGATACTTATGTCACCGGGCGTGGAGCAGCAGGCAGGCAGCTCACATCGGTTCTCCTCATTTTTCCGTCCGGCGTTCCGCAGAACCTGCATTGCTCTCTCTAGGTGCTCGACAATAGCTGTGAATGCTGTCAGGAGGACTTCGAAATCCTCGACGTGTCTGCGCAGCAGTATGTTTGCAGTAATGCGATTTGCTGCTGTAGAGCGGTCGATATCTGCAGCTCTTTGCGCAAAAGCCTGCATGCAGGACGATTGCTTGCAGATTGCATTTTCGAACAGTGCGATGGACTTCATGCCCAGCGTAAGAGTGCGGTAAGCTTCCTGCACTTCATCCGCAATCATGCAGTCCGGACGCGAAGTGCTCCTGAAGCCTCGATTGAGATCAATTGCGCGAGTTAGCAGGGCGGTGTGTTTTTCAGTAAGTTGAGTTATTTTTTCCGACATTACTGTGAGTCTCCTTGCTTTATTTCCCCAACCCACTCAACATTGAAGCCCGCTGCGCAAGCGCAGTGCAGTTGTGGTCAAGGAGTTGGGCTGTTGACTGAGAGCTTTGTCACCGCAGAGCCCCGCAGGAGCATCCTACGGCAATCTCATTGCGGTTGCGATAATGTTTTTACTTGTGGGGAAGTAGTATTCGTACGGGAGTTTAAGTCCTGCGATATGTCATTCAGCACAAGAGCCAAGCTGAGGAGCCAGAGATGCCTCAAAAGTGCGCACTAAATCAGCAAACAATGGCATTTTGGGTAGGTGATTGCTCCTTGTGTTTAATGAAATATGGAAGATAACCTGACCTTATAAGAATGCAGAGTGTTATGCCAGCACCCTTAATATGGGATGAGTTTGTTTCTAAATTCCGGCTATGCGATGCATTAGGGGATTTGTGAGGCTGTTTGTGCGAGCTCTTTTTATTATGGCGCAACACGTAAAAACCCTCCTGAGGGCGCCTCCAGGTTGTAGCGGAGTTAGCACAATAGACTTGTCGCAACAGCTGCGTCCGAACCGACTGTTCTCTAGACTGCCTTATCTGACATCTGTATACTTTCAGGTCAAGACTGGCATTGAACAGGAGTTGACAGCAAAACGAAATGATCTTGCGCGCGAGAGGCAAAATGCTCCGGCAAAAAAGCCGCACTCATACGATTCTGGTGGCATCATCTGTAGCTGTGCTTCTGCCGGCTGTTGTGGTGCCTTGCTACAGCTTTGGTAATTCGTTGCTGGCAGGCAAGGACAGCCGCAACGTTCGCACTGTTGACACTCCAGCTGGAGCGCGCGTTAAGCAAGCACGGATATTAATGTCGCAAAAGCGCTATGAAGAAGCGATTCGTTTGCTCAACGAGGCAGCCTCCTGTGATCCGAGTTTAACCAAAATACATTTCCTCCTTGGGTCAGCTTATTACAACAGCGATCAAACAGATAAGGCGATTGAAGAGTATGAAGCCGGACTCAAGGCTAATCCCGGCATAGCCGAAGCTATGTTCAACCTGGGTAGCTGCTACGAGAGGAAAGGGCAGAATGACAAAGCAGCAACCTGTTATGAAAATTATTTACATGCCAACCCTGCATCTGCCGATGCAGCTGATGTGCGCCGGATCATTGAAGAGCTCAAGAAAACTGCTGACGTAGACCGGCTGTTCAATGAGTCACATGATCTGCTCCAGCAAGGCAAAGCTGTTGAAGCACGTTTTCTCCTGGAAAAAGCTGCAGCCATAGAGCCTGACTCAGCTGAAATTCACTACAATCTAGGTATGGCTTACCACAATTCAGGCAACCTGCCGCGAGCAATTGCAGAGTTTGAGCAGACTCTTAAGATCAAGCCGGCGATGTCCGAGGCGATGTTAAATATTGGTAGCTCTTATCAGGCTTTAGGTCGCAAGAGTGAAGCAGTAATCTGGCTGCAAAAATATCTGGCTGCCCGCCCGGCGGCTGAAAATGCTAAAGCAGTTAGCAGCATAATTGCCAGCTTGCAAAGCGAGGCAGTCAAGCAGGTCGGAGATGATCCTGGTGCTGCAGATTTCTGGGGCAGCGTTACCAGGCAAGGGATTGTGCGCAGGTGGGATAACGATAAACTGCCAATTAAGATCTTTATCGACACTGGTGCCGGAACGCCCGGCATGCGTGATTCGTTCAGACAGATACTGCGCGACTCTTTTGATGCCTGGATGCAAGCTGCTCAAGGCAAGCTTGGATATCGCCTGGTGGCAAGCAAGGATCTGGCAGACCTTGTGTGCGACTGGACAAGTGCGCCGCAGGCGGTGACAGGAGGAGGGAGCGAGCAAGGTGTGGCGCATATTTACGGCAAGAATATCGATGGTGGCACACTGGCAATCAACAGAGCCACAATCCGTATTCTGACGGTTGACCCGGCTAAAGGAGCGACCCATTCTATCTCGGATGATGCCATGAGAAAGACCTGCCTGCACGAAATAGGACATGTGCTCGGCTTAATGGGACACTCTTCCAACAGTCATGACGTTATGTTCTTCTCAGAGTCTCCGGCGGTGTGGCCAGTTCTCTCCAAGCGTGACAAGGCGACCGTTCTCAAACTCTATCAGGGCTATCCGAAGGCATTTGCTGCTTCTGCGCTAGCCTCGCCACCTCCATAGACTTTTCAACCAGCTGTCCGGTCAGCGGCTACGGTGGACACAGACCTCCTGACAGAGCGACTGTGCTGTTAGGGGCGGATTGCATCCGCCCGCGGGCGCGTGCAACGCGACCCTACGAAGCATTTGCTCGGCGCTGTCGCACTATTTTGGAATCTCACTACTAGTCTTTGATTAGTTTTAAAAAGGGTTATGGTACTTGATTGTCTTCCTTGCGATGCATTAGGTTGCAGTCCTTAACTATTAGACCTCACAAATAAAAAGACGTTTCCCTAAATCAAGCAAAAAGCTCACTGTGCTAACAATTCAAACTGAAGATGCCCTGGACTGTGTCCAGAACATCTTATTTGTTCTGGGGAGGTTGCAATATGCAGGAATTTCCCCAGCATCTTGTGCTGGTGCGGCACGGGCAGTCGGCAGCAAATGCTGCGCTCAAATCAGAGACTGATGCCCTCTACTATTACGACCACAGCAACTCCAGCTCTGACAGAGAGGTTCCGCTTACAGCGCTTGGTGTCAGGCAGGTAAGTGAGTGTGGTAGTCGGCTGGCACGGGTGTTTCCGCCAGAGGCACCGCTTCAACGGATATTGCTCAGCCCGTATTGGCGGATCAGACAAACAGTTGACGGCATAGTGCACGAACTTGCCTATAAGCCTGAGCAGGCTGAGGATGAACGCCTCTCTAAGCGCAACTATGGTGCTTTCTGGAACCTCACCTACAAAGGCTTGGCTGAGCTTTTCCCGGAAGAATACGCGCGCCTTGTTGATGAAGGATTGCTCAGCTACCGTCCGCCGGGCGGCGAGAACTACTTCGACCTTTTCAGCCGGTTTGCTGACTTCTATCAACACGAGCTAGCCGAGGCTACAGGTAATCTTCTTGTCGCTACCCACTCAGTCGGCATTCTAGCTCTGCAGCGTTTGCTGGAAGGTTTGCCGGATGAAGATGTGGTTCGTCTTTATGAAGGCACAGCTCTTGCCAATGGGCACATGCAGATCTACGAGAGGCGAGCGCCAGATCTGCCGTGGCAGCGATGCTTGCTTCCTGATGAGAATGAGGCTGTCCCTTGATCACAAATTGATCTGGCTGCCAACATTGCCACTGTCTGTGGTGCTGTAGCGCAACCGGACATTTCCTCTCCCGGGAAGGAGGTAGCCCGAAATGGGAGACAAGTTTAGCAGCTTTGAGGCTCTCAAAAGGCACTACAAGAGCCGAGATTTCCGTGTTCGTTGGGTGAACAGACAGGCTTCTGTCACTGTTCTATCTATCCACGGAGGGTTTCTGGAGCCGGGAACGAGTGCCATCGCTGCCGGTATCACCGGAAGAGACCATAACCTTTTCGACTTCCAGTGTCTCCGCTGTGACCTGGGTCTGGAGATGCACATCACATCAACTCTGTTTCGCCATCCCAGGGCAAGCGAGATGCTTGCTGTTTCGCGTGCGGCTATCTCCATCCATGGCATGGGCAGTCAGGGTAAACCCACCATCTGGCTTGGTGGGTCCAACTGGCACTTCAAGGGGATAGTGCTTGCCGCGCTGAGCAAACAAGGGTTTGACGTCGATCCTGACTGTCCCCGATATCGTGGCGAGGACAAGAGGAACATAGTGAATCTGGCTGCAGAACACGGAGTGCAACTGGAAATCTCCGATGAGCTCATGGCTCAGCTGTTCTCAGTCCTGGCATTCCGGTGCGACCGCCGCCCGTTGCCGACTACTGAGCGGTTTACTCTACTTATCGCAGCAATGCGGGCTGCTATCCTACTGTACCTGACTTAGGCAGATGCATAAAGCAGCTTTCAAGCGAGCTGAGCTCGCAGAAAGGGTGGTTCATCATGACACCGGCTGCCACAAACCGTCAGTCGTTGACACAAATGTTGGAGGAGTATCTGGGTTCCCTGAATATACTCCTCATCATCCTGCCCCGGTTGTCTAACAAGCAGCTGTCCGAAAAGGTGAACAGGATCTACAGTCAGGCAGCGCAGAAGCTGGAGAGCGACTTTGCTGCGCTTCCTCTTTCGCAACCCATCTCACTCGTGTGCGCAATGGGCGTGAATGCGGAGCAGATCAGCCACGGCGATCTCGAGCGTCTGTCCGGGGCTATGCTCCGTGCAATGCGACGCGAGCCCAGAAAGCTAAATTGCGACAACGCCGACCAGCTGGTCTACAAGTCCGTCCGCCTCGGCTTCGGGCTTACTGCTCAGGCGACAACAGAGGAGCTCTTGAGCATTCTGGTCTACTGGCGCGACCAGGAGAAAGCTGCCAACCTCGCCAAGGATGAGTGGCACCCGTTTCCACTCAAGTAGTAGTTGAGCTGGCGGTCTTTGTGCAAGAGCTCCTGAAGTTTCTTGTGCTTAGACCGCCGCTCGGGTCAGGCAGAGCTGCTGAAGAAGCCAGACTTTCTCACAGGGTGTTGTTGCTCGATTCTCAAAAATTCTAGTTAGTCCCGAAAGGGGGACAAGCACAATGGATACGTGGACGTTCTTTCTAATCTCGCTGGGAATCATTCCCAGGCAGCCACGCATTGACGTCTGGGAGTATGCTTTCGCTGCTCTCCAGATTGACAATCCGTGGAGTGTTCTGCTGCTCGAACGCCATATCGGGTATTACGTCTGCAGCCTTTCAGAGTCGGAGTTGAAGATTTGGAAGGACTGGGAAGACAAGATAGAAGCACTCTCAAAGAGCTGGAGCGCTCAGACCAGGGAGTACGTTGGTCTGTTTCTCGAAGACCTGGCCAGCATCTATGAGTACGAGGAGTACTACAAGCGTTGCCGCCTGTTCCAGCTTCCTCGTGCTTTGAGAGAGTTGGCTCGGGATTTGCGGAGGAGTCACCAATAGTTGCCACCGGCAGGAAACCGGGGCGGGCTGACACAGCAACTGTGAGCCCGCCCTGGCTGCTCACTCATCGTTGCCTGCGCTAAGTTGTGCTAACTGTCGGAAAAAGTTCACCCCTGGTGGTTCCACCACTGCGAGCTGCGTCACTTTGGGTTGGGGACTGTCCGAGAAAGTACCCGAAAATATCACTGGGAAAGGCATTTGATTGAACAGGCAGCTGTCTTTTGGATGGAAAAGAGATTAGATTAAACAGTTGCAATTTACAGCCTGGAAATATTACTTTCGAATTATCTCTATTCAGCTGCACCACTTTTCACAGGAACAAACCTACCTTTCAACCATCCCGTACCAATCCGGCTTATTACAGAGAATTCAGTGGACTGTTGCGGGGGAAACTGTGCAGATGCGTTTGTTCTTAGATCTGGTGCGACTGGAAATAAAAACCGAGGAGTGAACATGAAGAATCGCAACACTGCCCGGTACGTCATCGCCACCGCGCTGGAGGAACTCAATGTGACCCTGGGAATTCCCATGTCTTTTGATGTTCAAGTGGCTGCTCGCGATCGATCGTACGACGACAGCTGCAGCCACTACGGTGGAGACGACTGGGACTGCGACGACGATGACCGGGACTACGATGACTGCGATGACGAGGACCTGGAGCAGGGCTGGCAACACCGGCAAAGTTGAGCTCAGCTCAAGAGCAAAAGAACTAGGGAAGCACAGCTTTCCTGGGGCTTTTGTTCTAAAAGCTGAGACACTAAAGGTGATAGTAACACGGACGCCAAATAAACACTGGGGAGCTTGTCCCTTTTGTCGTTGATTTAGTTGGTGACCCCCTGACCAAGCGGATTAAGCCTGGGTAGGTTTGATCTTGCAAAGGTACAAATCTGTGACAAGGAGGTCACCATGAGTAAATCATCGTCTGGATC